>JADGRR010000531.1 GCA_017880745.1 Burkholderiales bacterium | reverse complement strand
GCCATCGGGCGCGACACGTCGTAGCCGGCGACGTTTTTCATTACCTGGCCGCCGAAGCGAAGATCGTCACCGCGCCCGTCGAGCATGCGCACGCCGAGCACGAAATCGCGCACCGCCCCCGCACGCGCTCGCCGCGGCCCCGAGAGCCCTGCGGCAATCATCCCGCCCACGGTCGCGCCCGGGCCGAAGTGCGGCGGTTCGAAAGCGAGATGCTGGCCCTCCACGCGCAGCACCGCTTCGAGTTCTGCCAGCGGTGTGCCGCAGCGCGCGGTGATCACCAGTTCGGTCCGCTCGTAGGCGACGATGCCGGCATAGGCGCGCGTGTCCAGCGCCTCCCCATCCAGGACCTGGCCGTAGAAATCCTTGGTACCGCCGCCGCGCAGCCGCAGCGGCCTTTTCGATGCCGCAGCAGAACGGATCCGGTCGGCGAATTGTTCGATCACTTGTTGCATGTCGGACGAATTTTTCACCGCAGAGGACGCAGAGCGAGGCCGCTCCCCGGAAGTATTCCTCTGCGTCTTCCGCGGTTAAGTTCCATTTGCTTCAGAAACGCGGCAGCTCGGGATGCGGCAACTGCCCGCCCCTGACGTGCATCCGGCCGAACTCGGCACAGCGGCGCAGCGTCGGTATGTTCTTGTCCGGATTGAGCAGGCCTTCGGGGTCGAAGGCGCGCTTCACCGCGCGGAACAGTTCCAGTTCATTGGGCCTGAACTGGACGCACATCTGGTTGATCTTCTCTATGCCCACGCCGTGCTCGCCGGTGATGGTGCCCCCCACTTCGATGCATTTCTCCAGCACTTCGCCGGCGAAAGCCTCGGTGCGGCGCAGCTGGTCGGGATCGTTGGCGTCGAACAGGATCAGCGGGTGCAGATTGCCGTCCCCGGCGTGGAACACGTTGGGGCAGCGCAGGCCGTATTTCTTCTCCAGCGTGGCGATGAACATCAGGATCTCGCCCAGGCGCTTTCTCGGTATGGTGCCGTCCATGCAGTAGTAATCCGGGGAGATGCGGCCCATGGCCGAGAACGCCGCCTTGCGCCCCGACCAGAATTTGAGGCGCTCGGCTTCATTCTGCGACACGCGGCAATCGTAGGCGCCGGAGCCCTTCAGCACCGCGGTCATGCGCGCGATCTCGTCCTCCACCTCCTCCGCGGTGCCGTCCGATTCGCACAACAGCAGCGCGGCTGCGTCGAGGTCATAGCCCGCTCGCACATATTCCTCCACCGCGCGCGTGGCCGGCTGGTCCATCATCTCCAGTCCGGCCGGGATGATGCCCGCGGCGATCACAGCGGCCGCGGCATTGCCCGCTTTTTCCACATCGTCGAAGGCGGCGAGGATCACGCGCGCCGTCTCCGGTTTCGGCACCAGCCTGACCGTGATCTCCGTCGCCACGGCGAGCATGCCCTCGGAGCCCGTAACCAGCGCCAGCAGGTCGTAGCCTGGCGCATCGAGCGCCTCGTTGCCGAATTCGACCAGGTCGCCCTCGATGGTGCAGGCGCGCACGCGCAACACGTTGTGCACGGTGAGTCCGTACTTGAGGCAGTGCACGCCGCCCGAGTTCTCGGCCACGTTGCCGCCTATGGTGCAGGCGATCTGCGACGAAGGGTCGGGAGCGTAATACAGACCGTAAGGCGCGGCCGCCTCGGAGATGGCCGAGTTGCGCACACCCGGCTGCACGCGCGCGGTGCGCGCTACCGGATCGAGCGCGAGGATGCGCATCATCTTGGCGAGCGACAGCAGCACGCCCTTGCCGTGCGGCAGCGCCCCGCCCGACAGGCCGGTGCCGGCACCGCGCGCCACCACCGGCACCTTGAGTTCCCGGCACGCGCGCAGAATGCGGCTGACCTGCTCCTCGTTCGCAGGCATTGCCACCACCATGGGCAGCTCGCGGTAAGCCGACAGCCCGTCGCACTCGTAGGGCTTGGTGTCCTCCTGCTCGTACAACACTGCCTCGGCAGGCAGGATGGCGCGCAGCGCCTTTACCGCCTCGGCCTGGCGCACCGGATCGAGCAAGCGGAAGCTGTCGTTCACGTGATTCTCCTGCGGCGGATTTTGTTGGAACGGCGAGCCGATGCCGTGCGAGGGAGCTTCATCGGGCCTGGAGCGCGCATCAATCGGAGCAGCGATGTTAGGCGCGCGCTCCGACACTGTCAATCAAACGCCTAGGGGCGGTTTTGCATCATGAAAACAGTGCCGATCAGGCACGGCGCATTTGCTAAACTGGCGTGGTGAAGCTGACCCATCCGCCGCCGTCATGAGCCTACCGTCCCGGGCCGCTCTTTCCCGCGTGTTTCCCTTCCTCGCCTGGTGGCCGCGCGTCGACCGAGTCAGCCTGCGCGCCGATTTGATCGCGGGCCTGGTCGGCGCCATCGTGGTGCTGCCTCAGGGCGTGGCCTTTGCCACGCTCGCCGGCATGCCGCCCGAATACGGCCTGTATTGCGCCATGGTGCCGACCATCGTTGCCGCCCTGTGGGGATCCTCATGGCATGCCGTTTCCGGCCCGACCAACGCGGTATCGCTGGTCGTGTTCGCAACGGTGAGCATGATTGCCGAACCCGGTTCCGCGCATTACGTGCATCTGGTGCTCACCCTGTCGTTCATGTCCGGAGTAATGATGCTCGGCATGGGCCTATTGCGGCTGGGCACGCTGGTCAACTTCATCTCGCACACGGTGGTGGTCGGCTTTACCGCCGGCGCCGCGATGCTCATTTTCGACGCCCAGCTGGGCAATTTCTTCGGCGTCTACGTGCCGCGCAATATTTCCTTCCTGCGCTCGCTCGAGGCGTTTGTGGCGCAGATTCCGTACATCCGGCCCTACGTACTGCTCGTCGCGGTGGCGACGCTAGCGACCGGCATGCTCCTACGCCGATTCCTGGAACGGGTGCCATACATGATCGCGGCGATGCTGGTGGGCGGCA
>JADGRR010000530.1 GCA_017880745.1 Burkholderiales bacterium | reverse complement strand
GGAGATGCGCAAAGGCGCGACGGCGATCCGCGCCGGCGGTGGCGACGGAGCGTTCGGCGGCACAGTCAAAATTCTGACCTCCTGCCCGTCCTGCCTGCAAGGCCTCGCGCGCTTCAGCGACGATGCCGGCACCGACGCGGATTACATCGTGGTGGAGATCGTGAAACACTTGCTCGGCCCCGATTGGATGGCCGACTACGTGGCCAAAGCGAACCGGGGCGGCATCGAACGCGTGCTGCTCTAACGTCTGCTTGCCCGCGTCGCATGCGGCGCGTCGCCGAAATCTGCTATTCTGATTCTGCAGCACACCGGCGCGCGCCCCTGGGTGCTTCGGTTGTTGTTGTGCCGGTGTGAATAACGTCACAATTACCGTTAACGCCCCTATTCAGCGTGAACAAATTAACATTCTCGTCGTGTGAATTGTGCGATTCTGCCGGGGGACAGCCACTATGGCAGGATGAGCTATGCCGGGTGGTGCTGGTGGAGGACCGCGACTATCCGGGATTCTGCCGCGTCGTCCTCAACCAGCACGTGAGCGAAATGACCGATCTGGATACAGCGACGAGGCAGCGATTGATGCGGGTCGTGTTTGCCACCGAGCAGGCTTTGCGCCAGCTTATGCAACCGGCCAAAATCAACCTCGCCAGCCTCGGCAATATGGTCATGCACCTGCACTGGCACGTCATCGCGCGCTTTGCCGACGACAAGCATTTCCCCGGTTCCATCTGGGGCGAGGCGCGGCGCGCAGGCGTGCCGAGGCCGGTCGACCGCGATGCCCTGCGGCGCGCCTTGCAGCAGCTGTTGCTGCCGGTGGAAACATGAGCGCGTCGCCGAAACCGCGGAACAGATTTCGGCTTGAGCTTCTTCGATCCGCGGGTCCGACTTCGGAAGTGAACCTGCCGGCTCCCTTTTCTTGCTCTGGTCTTCCCGCCCAATGAGCGACATGCCCGGCTTCAACCTGCCCGAGAGCTCCGCCACAGCGAGCCCGGAGTTCACCGACGGCGCATCCTGCGCCGCCTGGCTGGCTCAGCTGCCTCTGGTGAACGTCGCGCCTTCGCAATTACAGCTGCTGGACCAGCTGCAGGAGTTAAACCGCTTCAATATGCCTCCGGCCGAGCGGCTCAAGGTGCTGGAGGCGTTGCGCGAACCGGTCTACTTCGTGCAGGCGGAGCAGATCAAGAAGCTGGCCAACAAACCGCTGCCGCTCACCCAGGTGGAACGCGGCATATTCGGGCAGGTGGTAGAACTGTGGCAGCAATTGCTCTTCGGCTACCAACGCTGCCTCGTGAGCGCGGCCGACGGCACGCTCGAGGGCCGCGCCGCGCTCATCTGCCAGCGGGCGCTCGATTGCGTGGCCTCAAGCATGTTCGACCACTGCCGTGTCTATCATGCGTTCCCCGATGCCTACTGGCTGGCTCTGCACCAGCTTTACCGCCTCGCCGAAGAGTCGGGAGATTCTGCCGCGGCCGTCGGGGATTCGGTGAAAAAAACAGACGTGAGCTGCACCGAAGTGTACGTGCGCGCGCTGCTGTTCACGCTGGCGGATCCTTACGAGCAACAGCAAAAGCAGCTGCTGCAGATCCAGGGTTGGCTCGAACGCTGGGCCCGGCATGTCCCCGTGCGGCGCACTCCGCCCGAGGACAAGAGCCTGCCGCCGCTGCTGCTGGATTTTTCCGCCGCCGTGGGCCCTTACCGTGAAGCCGACGCCGACGGGCGCAGCGCCTCGCACTGGCTCGAGATCAGCGAACTTGCGCGCACCCTGAAGAAGCGCGTGGTGCTGCTGCGCAAGGGCGAGCCGCCGGCGAGCCTGGGACTGGGCGAGGATTGCGCCATGCCCGGCGTCGAGCAGTTGCTGGTGCTCCTGTTCCGGCTGTGGTGCGAGGGCAAGAACGCACGGTTGCAAGCGCGCCGCAGCGTGAGCGCAAAAGCACGGGTATGCAGCACCCTCGCCTCCATGCATTTCCATATCTCGGGCAAGGTTTTCCGCCAACCCGGACATGCGACCGAGTTGACGCGGCGCGAGCGCGACGAGATTGCCACCTTCGGCCACACCAGCACGCGCCTCGAGGAAGCATATATAGAGGCCGGGGGCTACGCCTTCGAGGAGTGGTTGCTGCAGGAGGAGAGCCTGTCGGGTCTGCGCATCGTGCGCCCGGCGACTTCGGCCGGCGGACGCTATGCTCACACCCAGTTGATCGCGGTGCGCCCCGCCGACGCCAAGAATTTCATGCTCGGCGTGGTGCGCTGGCTCAGGAGCGATGCGGACGACGACCTGCACGTCGGGGTTCGCATCCTCCCCGGTGTGCCCAAAGCAGTGGCTGTACGTCCCACCGGGATCAACGTGCAATCGGAAAAATTTGTCCCTGCGCTGTACTGCCCTCCATTCCCCGCACTGGCCTCGCCGGCCTCGCTGATCTTGCCCCCGGGCTGGTACCGCCCCAAACGCGTGCTGGAAGTCTACAGCGACGCATCCGAATTGCTGCTGCTCAGTGGCGTGATCGAGCGCGGCAACGATTTCGAGCGCGTCGCAATCGAGCCTGCGCGCTAGGCTGCGTTTCCGGAATGCGTCAAGTCTGCCGCCGACGCAGCGCCCGCGGCGGATTTAACGCGCCGCGCCGGGAACACCGCAGAAAAACAACTGCCCTTGCCCGGTTCGCTCTCGATTTCCAGGGTCGCCTGATGACGCGTCAGCACATGCTTGACAATGGCCAGGCCAAGTCCGGTGCCGCCGGTCTCGCGCGAGCGGCTGTGGTCGACGCGGTAGAAGCGCTCGGTGAGACGCGGGACATGGCGCGGCTCGATCCCCGGGCCGCTGTCGACGACGCTGAACACCGCTTGCGTGCCGCGCCGACCCCAGCTGAGCCGGATGTCCCCGCCTGCCGGCGTGTAGTGCACGGCATTGCTCACGAGATTGCCGAA
>JADGRR010000529.1 GCA_017880745.1 Burkholderiales bacterium | reverse complement strand
GCTGCTGGGCCTTTGCCTCGCGGCCGGTGCCGCCCGCGCCGGCATGTTCGACGATGACGAGGCGAGGAAGGACATCGCCGCGCTCAGGGCCCAGGTCGGGACGAACCAGAAAGCGGTGGAAGAGCGGCTGGCCCGGATCGAAACCTTGGTGCAGGACCGCGCGATCGAGCTTGCCAGGCTGATCGACGAGTTGAAACAGGATTTGGCGCGCATGCGCGGCCAGATCGAAGTGCAGGCCAACCAGATCGAGACTCTGGATCGGCGCCAGAAGGACCTGTACGTCGATCTCGACGCGCGTTTGCGCAAGCTCGAGACGAGCGCGCAGGCACAGGAGAAGCAGGCCGCCGCCGCGCCCGATCCGGTTGCCGAGGGCAAGGCCTACGAGGCGGCGCTCAACCAGTTCAAGCTCGGCAACTACCAGTCTTCGATCGCCGCGTTCCAGAATTTCCTCGCCACCTATCCCAACAGCCCGCAGGTGCCGAGCGCGCAATACTGGATCGGAAATGCCTATTACGCCCTGCGCGATTACAAGACGGCGATCGCCGCGCAGCAGAAAGTGCTCGCATCCTGGCCCGATAGCGCCAAGGCGCCGGACGCCCTGCTGAACATCGCCAGTTGCCAGGCCGAGATGGGTGAAGGCAAGGCAGCGCGCGAAACGTTGCAGTCGCTGCTGAAGAAATATCCCGGTACGCCGGCGGCGGAGCAGGCCAAGCAGCGCCTCGCCGGGAAACGTTAGCCGATTGTGGGAGCGAGCTCGCTCTACATCCTGAGAATCAAGCGCTCCGCAGCAAGGTTCGTCTCATGCGCAAAGCTGTCGTCTTACTCTCCGGCGGCCTCGATTCCGCCACCGTGCTCGCAATGGCCAGGCGGCAGGGCTACGCCTGCCATGCGCTGTCAGTCGACTACGGCCAGCGCCACCGGGTCGAGCTCGAGTCGGCGGCGCGCGTCGCGCGCGTGCTCGGCGCGGTCGAGCACAAGACGGTCAGGATCGATCTTGGCGCGTTCGGTGGCTCGGCGCTCACCGACAGCAACATCGCGGTGCCGGTCCAGGGGGTGCAGAAGGACGGCATCCCCGTCACCTACGTGCCGGCGCGGAACACCATCATGCTCTCCCTCGCGCTCGCCTGGGCCGAGGTGCTCGCCGCCGGGGACCTGTTCTTCGGCGCCAACGCGGTCGATTACTCGGGCTATCCCGACTGCCGGCCCGAGTACATGCGCGCCTTCGAACGCATGGCTAATCTCGCTACCAAGGCCGCGGTGGAAGGCCATTCGCTCACCCTGCACACACCCGTCATCGCCATGAGCAAGGCGCAGATCATCGGCGAGGGCATGGCGCTGGGCGTCGACTACGGCCTTACTGTTTCCTGCTACCAGGCCGATGCCGAAGCCCGCGCCTGCGGCGTGTGCGATTCCTGCCGCCTGCGCCGCGCGGGCTTCGAGGCCGCTGGCGTGCCCGACCCGACCCGGTATATTCCGCATCGCGCGTAATGCCTGCGGGCAATTGCGCGGCGCGGCTTCATAGGGTGGTGTTATTCCGCGGCTAAAAGATTTTGCTTGCGCACACCGGAGCCCGGACTAGAATCGCCGGAATTCCAATGGCGGAGCGGCGATGAACGAAGTGACTCCGGCGGCAGTTGCGACCACCGTAGCCTGGGGCGGCTTCGCCCTCGCCTTCATATTCGGCGCAGTGGCGAACAAGACAAACTTCTGCACCATGGGCGCCGTGTCCGACGTGGTCAACATGGGCGATTGGGGCCGCATGCGCATGTGGTTGCTTGCCATCGCCGTCGCCATCCTGGGCTCGAATGCGCTGCAACTCGCCGGCGTCCTCGACCTGTCCAAGTCGATCTATACGGGTTCGAATTTCATCTGGCTGTCCTACCTCGTCGGCGGTTTTGCCTTCGGCGTCGGCATGACCCTGGGCTCGGGCTGCGGCAGCAAGACTCTGATCCGCATCGGCGGCGGCAATCTCAAGTCGCTGGTGGTGTTCGTGTTCCTCGGTATCGCCGCCTACGTTACGCTGAAGGGCCTGTTCGGGGCCTTCCGCGTGGCGGTGCTGGATCCGGCGTCGGTCGCGCTGTCCACCGGGCAGGACCTGCCTTCGCTGCTGGCGAAGGCCCTGGGTGCGGACAAGAGGGCGATGCTGATCCTCGCGAGCGCCATAGTGGCGGGCTTGCTGCTCGTGTTCGTGTTCAAGGACCGCGAATTCCGCAGCAACTTCGATGGCATCCTCGGCGGTGTGACAGTGGGCCTGGTGGTGATCGGCGGCTGGTACGTGAGCGGCAACTTGGGCTATCTGGCCGAGGATCCGAACACCCTGCAGGAGGCCTTCGTCGCCACCAACAGCGGACGCATGGAGTCGTTCTCCTTCGTCGCGCCGCAGGCCTATGCGCTGGAGTTGCTCATGTTCTGGACCGACAAGAGCAAAATCGTGACCTTCGGCATCGCCTCGGTCATCGGCGTCGTCGCCGGCTCGGCCGCCTACGCGCTGGCGAGCGGGAGCTTCCACTGGGAGAGCTTCCGCGACGCCAGGGACACCGCGAGCCACATGCTGGGCGGCGTGCTCATGGGTTTCGGCGGCGTGACCGCCATGGGCTGCACGGTGGGGCAGGGCATCACCGGTTTTTCCACGCTGGCGCTCGGCTCCATGCTCACTTTTTTTTCCATCGTCGCCGGCTCGGCCTTGGCGATGAAATGGCAATATGCGCGCATGCTGCGGGAAGCATGAGGATTTTTCGCCCGGCTGGCGGTTGAGCGCCGCCGTCAAGGCAAATTCAGGCGCAACAAGCCCGGATTTCATTGACACAAGCATCCCCGACAAATTAAAATCGCGCCTCTTTTCGGGTCGTTAGCTCAGCCGGTAGAGCAGCGGACTTTTAATCCGTTGGTCGCCAGTTCGAATCTGGCACGGCCTACCAA
>JADGRR010000062.1 GCA_017880745.1 Burkholderiales bacterium | reverse complement strand
GCTGTAAGGGTGGCGCGCAGCGATCTCGTTGCCCACCCAGCGCAGGTTGGTTTCGTTGCCGGGGAACACCTTGATGAAGTGCGGGCGCGGCATGTTGCCTTTGGTCACGCACAGCTGCTGGATGTGGCGCTCGTGCCGGCGCGTCTCCTCCACCAGACCGCGCAAGGCGTCGCACAGACGCTCGACGATGCGCGCGGAAAAACGGATGTGCATCAGCTCGGCGGAGATCTTGTCGCGGATCTTCAGATACTCCTTGCTGCGCGATCCGTGCTTGGCCAGCGCCGACTTCTTCTTCTCGAACAGGCGATGGATGACGCCGAAACGCTCCAGCGCATCTTGTTTGAGCTGTTGCAGGCTCGCCGTGATGGCGGCGTTCTGCGCCTCTTCGTCGAGCTCTTCTTCCTCCTCTTCCTCCTCTACCGCCGGTTCCGCAAGTTCGGCGACCGGGTCGTTCTTCGCGTTCGGATCGATGAGTCCGTCGACCAGTTCGTCGACACGCATCTCGTCGCGCGCCACCTTGGCGGCGAGGGCGAGGATTTCGGCGATGGTGGTGGGGCAGGCGGAAATCGCCTGGATCATGTGCTTCAGGCCGTCTTCGATGCGCTTGGCGATCTCGATCTCGCCTTCGCGCGTCAGCAGTTCGACCGAGCCCATCTCGCGCATGTACATGCGCACCGGGTCGGTGGTGCGGCCGAACTCGGGATCGACCGTGGACAGCGCGGCTTCGGCTTCTTCCTCGGCGTCTTCATCGGGGACCACCGCCGGCGCGTTCTCGGAGATCAGCAGCGTTTCCGCGTCCGGGGCCACGTCGTAGACTTGGATGCCCATGTCGCTGAAGGTGGTGATAATGGACTCGATCTGCTCCGCATCGACCAGGTCGTCGGGCAGATGATCATTGATTTCGGAGTAGGTGAGGAAGCCGCGCTCCTTGCCCAGCTTGATCAGGTTCTTCAGCCGCGTGCGCCGCGCCTCCACGTCCTCCGGTTTTTGCTCGCCTTTTCGCAGGTCCTGCTTCTGCTTCGCAGTGAGCTTCGCCGCCTGTTGTTTGGCGATCTGCTTGGCGATTTGCTTGGCCGACTGCTGTGGTTTCGCCGCCGCAGTTTCCTGCTGGGCAGGCTTGCCCTTGAGCGGCAGCTTGACCTGCGCCTTGCCCTTATCGGGCGCCTGAGCTTTGCCTGCCTGAGGCTTGGCCTCGGGTTTGGGCGCGGATTTGACCGGGGTCCTGACCAGAGGTCTCGCCTTCGCCACAGGCCGCGTTTGAGCAGCAGGCTTGGCTTTCCTGGCCAGAGCCTTCGTCTTGGCCAGAGGCCTCGTCTTGGCCAAAGGCCTCGTCTTAGCCAAAGGCCTCGTCTTAGCCAAGGGCTTCGTCGCGACCGGGGGTTTTTTCTTCGGCAGCGAGGCGCTCTTGTGCTGAGCCTTCGGTTTTGCGCCCTTCGCCTTCGCGGCTGCGGCGGGTTTCTTGGCTTTGTTCTGCTTGGCCTTGGCTTGATGTGCTGCCATGAGCTTGTCCTAAGTCAGTGAAGTATTGGAGAAAAGCTTAACATTATAACACAGAGCGATTTCCGCTCGGGCGCTGATCGAGCGCCGCCAGGCGCTTGGTCAGCGCGTTCATCAGGCCTGCATCGGCCGGACCGAGCGCCCCCGCCTTGTCCTTGCGCTGCAAGTCATTGAGCTGCTCGTGAATGCGCTGGCGTTCCAGCCTCGGCAGGGCATCGCGGAATTCGCCTTCGGCCTGCTCCGGCGTAAGACCCAGAACCATGAGCTCCGAGCGAACCTGCTTGAGCAGGGTTTCGAAGGGACTGCCGCGAAAGTGGTCGATCAACATCACTTCCGAACTGAGGTCGGGGTTGCTGCGTACGAATTCTCCGAGCGCAAGCAAGGCTTTTGCCTCGAGGTTCTCACCATGCAGGATTTCGCCCGACAGTTCAGACGCGAGCGCCGGCTTAACTAAGACACATTCCAACAAGCGCAGTTCAAAACTCTTGACCGCCGCGCGTTCGACCTTGGGCGGCGCGGGGCGCTGCCACGGACCCGGCTGGCTGCGGCGCAGATCGCACAGGCGCTCGACTTCCTGCTGCGTCATGCCGGCGATGTCTGCTACCTGCTTCAGCAGTTGCAGTTGCAGCGCCGGCGCGGCCACACTCTTGAGTATCGGCTTGGCCTCGTGCACCAGGCGCGAGCGCCCTTCCATGGTGTTCGTGTCCACGCGCGCGCGCAACTGCGCGAGCAGATAGGCCGAAAGCGGCTCGGCGCGTCCGACCAGATCCTCGAACGCCTGCTTGCCATTGGCGCGCACGTAGGTGTCCGGGTCCTCGCCTTCGGGCAGAAACAGGAAACGAATTGCCTTGTGATCGAGTGTCGCCGGCAGGCTCACCTCCAATGCATGCCAGGCCGCCTTCCTGCCTGCCGCGTCACCATCGAAACTGAACACGATTTCGTCGGCCTGGCGCAGCAGTTTTTGCACGTGCGTTGGCGTGGTCGCCGTGCCCAGCGTCGCGACCGCATACTCGACGCCGTGCTGCGCCAGGGCCACCACGTCCATATAGCCTTCGACCACCAGCACGCGGCCACTGTCGCGTATCGCCTGGCGCGCCTGCGGCAGCCCGTAGAGCTCGCGCCCTTTCTCGAACAGCGGCGTCTCCGGCGAGTTGAGGTATTTCGGTTCTCCCGCGCCGATGACGCGCCCGCCGAATCCGACGACGAAGCCGCGCTGGTTCACGATGGGAAACATGATGCGGTCGCGGAAACGGTCGTAGCGCTTGCCCGCATCGTTCTCGATTACCAGCCCCGCGTCTTTGAGGCTCTGGTCGTCGTACTTCGGAAACACGGCCTGCAGGTTCTGCCAGCCGTCGGGCGCATAGCCGATGCCGAAGTGCGCCGCGACCTGCCCCGACAATCCGCGGCCCTTGAGGTACTCGATCGCGCGCGGCGAGCCTTTCAGCTGCTCGCGGTAGTACTGGGTGGCGCGCTGCATGATGTCGTACAGGTCGGGGCCGCCTTCCTCCTTCTTCTTGCCGAAGCGCGGCTCGAAATCGGGCAGGGTCATGCCCGCACCCGCCGCGAGCTCCTTGATCGCCTCGATATAGCCCAGGCCCGAATACTCCATCAGGAAGCCGATGGCGTCGCCGTGCGCGCCGCAGCCGAAGCAGTGATAGAACTGCTTCGACGGGCTGACGGTGAACGAGGGCGATTTTTCGTTATGAAAGGGACAGCAAGCGCTGAAATTTGCGCCCGCTTTCTTCAGCTGCACGTGGCGCTGGATAATGTCGACGATATCGACGCGATTGAGCAAATCGCGTTTGAAGGAATCAGGAATCACGCGCGGCTGGGGCTGGAATCTCGGGCCTGGAAAAAATTTTCCCCCGGCATCCGCGCCAAGGGAACATGTATTCTTTATAGGCCATTTTGGCCGGAACGCAAGTGAAAAAACGGTATTGTGGGAGGCCTGCCTTCGGGCCGGATTGTGGGAGCGAGCTTGCTCGCGAACGCTGGAACTCGTGCCAGATTGTAGGAGCGAGCTTGCTCGCGAACAATGGAATTCGCGAGCAAGCTCGCTCCCACGGGGCTGACTTTTAGCTGCCGAGCCTCGCCTTGACCAGCGAGGACACCCTGGCCATGTCGGCGCGGCCGGCGAGCTTGGGTTTGAGCACCGCCATGACCTTGCCCATGTCCTGCATCCCCTTGGCGCCTGCAGCGGCGACTGCGGCGGCCACTTCCGCGGCGACCTCCGCTTCCGAGAGCTGCTGCGGCATGTACTCCGAGAGCACTCCGATTTCGAATTTTTCCACGTCGGCCAGATCCTGCCGCCCGCCTGCCTCGTACTGCGTCACCGAGTCGCGGCGCTGCTTCAGCATCTTTTCGATGATGGCGAGGATGTCGCCATCCGCGAGTTCGATGCGCTCATCCACCTCGCGCTGCTTCATCGCCGCCAGGAGCAGGCGGATCGCCGACAGGCGCGGCGCATCCTTGGCGCGCATCGCGGCCTTCATGTCTTCGGTGATTTTTGCCTTGAGCGACATCTGGAACGCGGGAGATGCGTGATGGGTGAGGCGGGAACGGGCTTGGCCGTCACTCGCCGCCCAATCACTGATTGCGGATCAGAACAGTTTCGGCGGCAGTTGCTGGCTGCGGATGCGTTTGTAGTGGCGCTTGACCGCGGCGGCCAGCTTGCGTTTGCGTTCGGCGGTGGGTTTTTCGTAGAACTCCCGCGCGCGCAGTTCGGTCAGCAGACCGGTCTTCTCGATGGTGCGTTTGAAGCGGCGCAGCGCCACTTCAAACGGCTCGTTTTCCTTGACTCGTACTGTAGGCA
The DNA here is from genome assembly GCA_017880745.1 of Burkholderiales bacterium. Lineage (GTDB taxonomy): Bacteria > Pseudomonadota > Gammaproteobacteria > Burkholderiales > SG8-39 > 2-12-FULL-64-23. Next base: position 6,192 of record JADGRR010000062.1, on the reverse strand, counting down.
TTAATACTCCGGCTTTTCTTTGGGCAGAAAACCGTGAATTATATCAGGAGTTTCGCGGGCCGGACAAGGACTGTTTCGGCCCGCCCGCAGCCGACTTGGGACGCCTAGCGAATTCGTTAGCAGGCTGTTGAAATTCGCTTCCCGGGCGGAACAAAATGCGTGTACGCAAAACCGTCTCAGAGGGAAGCGAATTTCGGCAGCCTCTGAATTGGGGGATATAAAGGGGGCGTGCCGCCTTTTTCAACACCCTGTCAGGCGCACAATTCAGGGGAGCACGAGGGGCCAGGAAACCGGCTGGACCCTCCCTTTCCCGCCCTGGTCCCCTCGTTTCGTTACTCCTATTGCTCCTGGCGGTGCCGCGGCGCTGTTGGCGCTCGCTCGTGATGGAACGCGAGATACAGCGTGGGCAGCACCAGCAGCGTCAGCAGCGTGGCGGAGATCAAGCCGCCGATGACGACCACGGCGAGCGGCTTCTGCGTTTCGGAGCCGATGCCCTGGGACAAGGCCATGGGCAGCAAGCCCAGCATTGCCAAGAGGCCCGTCATCAGCACCGTGCGCATGCGTACCAACGAGCCTTCCACCACCGCCTCCTCCGGCGCCGAACCTGCATTCCGCAACTGGTTGAAATAGGCCACCATCACCACGCCGTTCAGCACCGCCTGGCCGAACAGGGCGATGAAACCGATCGCCGCCGACACCGACAGGTGAATGCCGGTAAACAGCAGCGCGAATATCCCGCCCACCAGGGCGAACGGGATGTTGAGCACGATCAGCGCCGCGCTCTTGAACGAGCCGAACGCGTCGAACAGCAGGAGGAAGATCAGCAACACCGAAATCGGCACGATGACCGCGAGGCGCGTCATCGCCCGCTCCTGGTTCTCGAACTCGCCCGACCAGGTGATGGTATAGCCCGGTGGCAGCCCGCCCAGCTTGGCCACGCGTTCCTTCATGTCTGCCACCACGCTGCCCATGTCGCGGTCGCGAATGAAAATGCCGATCGACTGCACCCGTTGGCTGTTCTCGCGGCTGATGTTCTGCGCCCCGCTCAGGGTCTTGAATCGGGCCACCTGGGCGAGCGGCACGTACTGACCCGAGGGCGTGGAGACCAGGATGGCCTGCATGCGTTCGATCGAGCGCTCCGGCTCCTTCAGGCGCACCGCCACCGGGAAGCGGCGCTCGCCTTCCCATAACTGCGTCGCGGCCTTGCCGCCGAGCGCGGTCTCGATCACGTCCTGGATATCGGCGACATTCAGCCCGTAGCGCGCCGCGGCCGCGCGGTCGATGTCGATCTGCAACTGCGGCAGGTCGCCCAGCCGGTCGATGAAAGCGCGGCGCACGCCGGGGACATCGCGCACCGCCGCCAGCACTTTCTTGGATTCCTCGCGCAGCATGTCGAGGTCGGAGCCGAACACCTTGATCACGATCTGGCCGTCGATCTGCGAGATCGATTCGAGCACGTTGTCGCGGATGGGATAGGAAAAACTGGGTTCGATGCCCGGATAGGCGAGCAGGTTGCGCTCCATCTCGTCCATCAGGTCGAAGCGGTTCAGGCCGTGGCGCCACTGCGCTTCCGGCTTCAGGTCGACCAGGAACTCGGCCATGTTGACGAGCTTGGGATCGGTGCCGTCCTCGGGCCGGCCGGCCTTGGACATGACGCTGGTGACTTCGGGGACTTTGGCGATCGCGGCGCGGAACTTCGCATTCTCCGACTGCGCCTCGGTTACCGAGACGCTGGAGGGCAGCGGCACGTTGATCCAGATCGAGCCTTCGTTCAGCTCGGGCAGGAACTCGGTGCCGAGCCTCGGCACCACCGCCAGGCTCGCCGCGAGCGCCGCGAGCGCGGCACCGATCACGATTTTCTTGTGCCCGATCGCCCACAGGAGCGTGGGCTTGTACACGCCCTTGCACCGATGCACCAGCCAGTTCTCCTTCTCCGGCAGGTTCTTGCGCAGCATCCAGTAGCACAGCAGCGGCACCAGCGTCAGCGACAGCAACAGCGACCCGACCAGGGCGGAGGTGACCGACCACGCCATGGGCGCGAATATCTTGCCCTCCTGGCGCTGCAGCGTGAAGATCGGAATGTGCGCGGCGATGATGATCAGCATCGAGAACAGCGTCGGCCGGCCCACCTCGACCGTTGCATCCAGGATCTTCTGCAGCCGCGGCGTGCGGTCGCCGTGGTCGTGGGCTGATTCGGAAAGTTTGCGGAAGACATTTTCCACCACGATCACCGCGCCATCGACGATGATGCCGAAATCCATGGCCCCCAGCGACAGCAGGTTGGCCGGAATGCCGACGAAAGTGAGGCCGAGGAACGTGGCGAGCAGCGACAGCGGGATCACCACCGCGACGATGGTCGCGGCGCGAAAATTGCCGAGAAACAAAACCAGCACCAGGGTCACCAGCAGTGCGCCCTCGGTGAGGTTGGTGAATACCGTCTTCAGCGTCTTGTCGATCAGCCAGGTGCGGTCGTAGAAGGCCACCGCTTTCACGCCCTTGGGCAGCATCGAAGCGTTGATGAAGTCGATTTTCTCCTTCACCCCCAGCAACACCTGGGACGGATTCTCGCCCTTCCTCATCAGCACGATGCCGGTGACCACGTCGTCGTCCTGGTCCTCGCCGACGATGCCCTGGCGCGGCACCGCGCCGACGGTCACGTCGGCGATATGCTTCACCAGCACCGGCACGCCGCTTCTTTCGGCCACGACGATGTTGCCGATGTCGTCCGCGCTGCGCAAGAGGCCGATGCCGCGGATCAGGTACTGCTGCCGTCCTTGCTCCAGATAGCTGCCGCCGGCATTGGCGTTGCCGCGCTCGAGCGACGAAAACAACTGCTGCAGCGTCACGTTGTAATAGCGCAGCTTGGCCAGATCGGGATTGACCTCGTATTGCTTGAGCAAACCGCCCATCGTGACCACGTCGGCGACACCCGGAACCAGCTTCAGCTGGCGCATGACCACCCAGTCCTGCAGGGTGCGCAGTTCGCGCGAATCGTAGCCATCGGCCTTGAGGCGATAGCGGTAGACCTCGCCGATCGGCGTCGACAGCGGCGCCAGCTGGGGCGTGATCCCGGGCGGCAGCTCCGCCTCGCTCAGCCGCTCGGACACCTGGGTGCGCGCGAAATAGGCGTTGGCGCGGTCATCGAACGTCAGGATGATGAACGACAGGCCGAACTGGGTGTGCGAGAACATGCGCACGGTGTTGGGCATGCCGGCCAGCACCACCTCGAGCGGAATGGTGACCTGCTTCTCCACTTCCTCGGCCGCGCGCCCGGGATAGAGCGTGATTACCGTCACCTGGGTGTCGGTGACGTCGGGAAACGCCTCCACCGGCAGCGCCTTGAACGCGGCGATGCCGCCGCCGATGAACAGGATCATCCCCAGCACCACGAACAGCGGCTGGTGCAGGGCGAAGGAAACGACGCGCTTGATCATCGCGCGCTTATCGTGCTCTGGGCTGCTTCAGAATGAGCGAAGCGGCCCCTGATTCAGGGGAGTATGAGGGGATGTCCCCCGAGGGGACTTCCTTCGGGGCGTATCCACTCATATTGCAATCAGCCTTAATCACCGGCCAGCTCCCGGGCCAGGCGCTGCAGCAGCAGGCTGCCTTCGACCACCACCTTTTGTCCCGGCGCCAGGCCCGCGACCACGCTGATGCCGCCGTCGGCAGTGCCGCCGGTCTTGACCTCGACCCGGGTGAAGGTGCCGGGCGCGTCCTCGGTGAAGACAAAGTATTTGTCGCCTGACAGGAACACCGCCTTGGCCGGAACCTGCACGCCGGGTTTGGTGCCGATGTCGATTTCTGCGGTGACGAACATCTCGCCCTTCAGCTTGCGCTCGCGGTTGTCTACCGATCCGCGCACCCTGATCACCCGCGTCAGCGGATCGATGAAATCGGACACCACGTCCACCTTGGCGGCAAAGGATTGTTCGGGATAAGAGGAGGAGCGCAGCCGCAGCGTCTGGCCGCGCTTCAGCAGCGCCAGGTCGGCCTCGCTTGCATCGAGCTGTACCCACAGGCGGCCCGGATCGGTGATCACGAACATGGCCGGCGCGTTGGCGAGCACCAGATCGGAACGCAGCTCCTGGCCCGGATTGATGTTGCGCTCGACCACAGTGCCGGCGATGGGGCTCTTCAGAGAGAAGCTCTGGTCGACTGCCGCCGCGTTGCCGCCGTAAAGGCTGATCTTCGTCTGCGCGCGTTGCATCTCGGACTGGGCGCGCGCGTAATCGGCCTCGGCCGTCTGCAGGTCCTTGCGCGGCGCGACGCCATGGGCGTGCAGCTCGCGCACGCGCGCGAGGTTGTTCTCGGCGAGCGCGAAGTCGGTGCCGCCGCGGCGCGCCTCGGCCTGGGCCTGTCCGAACTCGGGCGAAGCGAGCATTGCCAGTGCCTGTCCCGGCTTCACCGTGTCGCCCGGATTGGCGAGGATGCGTATCACGCGGCCGGCAAAGGGCGGAAACACACGCACGGTCTTGCCCTCGTCCCATACCAGCCTGCCGGAAATGCGCAGGGTGGCGGGCTTGCCCGCTTCGGCAGCCTCGGACCTGATCGTCTCGAGCTGCGCCGCGCCCGGAGGAAACGCGACCGTGTTGCCCTTGAGGCTGGCGTGCGGAGGCTCGGGCTTATTCTCGGCCTGGTCGCAGCCTGCCGCGAGCACCGCGGCAAGTAACATCATCCACAGCAAATTACGCACTCCTCCTCCAATCCTGTTGTGTGGCGCGCCGGTCGGTGCAGCCCGGTTAACCGCCAATCCCTATTGCGTCGCGCTCACTGCCGACTGCCAGGCCGCCAGGGCCTTGGCGTAATCGGCCTGCGCCAGCGCGGCGTCCAGTTGTATGGCGCGCAGCGTGCGCCGCGCATCCAGCAGATCCATCACGCCGATGGCGCCGTTCTTGTAGGCGAATTCGGCCGAATCCGCCGATTTCTTCGCTTCGGCCAGCAGATTATCCTGGTAGCGTGCCAGGCGCTCCGCCGCAGCCGTCACGTCCGATTGCGCTCTGGCGATCTCGGACCGCGCCACGGCGCGCGCGCGTTCGAGATTATCGTTGGCAGAATTGTAGGCGCTTTCCGCCTGCGCGATCTCACCCTCGTAGTTGTACCGAATGAATAGCGGAACACTCACGAAGACCCCCAGGGTGTTGCCCGTGCCGGCGCCGCTGCCCCCCGCGAACAGGGGATTTGCCGGGTAGTGATCGATCTGCGCGCCCAGCGTGAGGTCGCGCGTCCTCAGGCTCTTCGCCAGGTCGCGCGCGACGCCGGCCGCTTCGATGCGCGAGCGCGCGGCGCGCACGTCCGGGCGGCGCTCGATCAGCTCGTCCAGTTCGGCCGCCGCCGTCGCTTGCGCCGCAGGCCAGGCGTCGGTGGCCTTGAGCACATCGGCCTGCCGCTCCGCGCCGATCATGTAGGCGAGCGCAAGCTGGGCGCGCCTGCGATCGGCCTCGGCTGCACCCGCGTCGTTTTGCGCGCGCAGCGCATCGACGCGGATGCGCGCCACGTCCGAACTGGCGATGTCGCCGGCTTTCAGGCGCAGATCCGCCGCCTGCAGGCTGCGCTGATACAGCTCCGCAGTGTCGGCGCTGATCGCGACCTTGTCCTGCGCCAGCAGCAGGTCGTAGTAGCTGCCGCGTAGCACGAGGCGCTGCTGCCGCAGCACGTCGGCCAAATCCTCGCCGCTCGCGGCTTCGAACTGCTTCGCCGTTGATACGCGTAGTTCCCGTTTATTGCCGCGCTCGACCAACTGATCGATGCGAATCGAGCTGTCAACGATTTTGTCGCGCAGCCCGCCGGCGCCGACCCCGACCTGCGGATTAATGGATCCGACGCCGAGGCTGAGATTCGGATTGGGTCGTGCACCAGCGGTAAGCGTCGCCGCCTCGGCCGCTTCCACCGCGCGCCGCGCCGTCTGCAGTTCGCGATTCTTCTGCGCCAGCAGCGCATCGGCTTCGCGCAGGCTGAGGTGCGCCAGATCAGGCGCCTGCACCTGCGCCTGCGCCATCAGGCCCCACGTCAGGAGCAGAGTTATCAGCAGTAACCGCAATTCGTTTCCAAGTTTTCCAAGAGTGAGTCCGGCAGCCCGCTGCCACCAAGCAAATGGCGGCATTCGCACGCCGCCATTGGCTACCAAGTCGCGTATTATATCCTGCGACTCCCGCATTTTCTTCGTTAGGGATTACCCTGAGCGCCTTCAACCCC
>JADGRR010000528.1 GCA_017880745.1 Burkholderiales bacterium | reverse complement strand
GGTCGGTGGATCCATTTGCTGCCGAAATCGCGGACGGCAAGCTTTACGGGCGCGGCTCCTCCGACATGAAAAGTGGCGTAGCGGCTTTCGTCACCGCTTGCATTGCGCTCGCTGACCGGCTCGCAAATACGCCCGGCGTTCTGCTTGTGATCACCGCCGGCGAAGAAACCGGCTGCACAGGCGCGGAGGACCTTGTCCGCGCAAACGGACGCCTTGGCCAAGTCGGTGCTTTCGTCGTGGCGGAACCGACCGGCAACAAGCCCCTCGTCGGTCACAAGGGGGCGCTCTGGCTGGAGGCGGAAACCAGAGGCGTGACCGCTCATGGTTCCATGCCAGACAAAGGAGTAAACGCCGTGTACAAAGCGGCGAGAGCCGTCACAGCGCTGCAGGAGTTCGACTTTAACGTGGCCCGTCACGATGTGCTCGGCTCCCCGACTATCAACGTCGGCACTATACAGGGGGGACTCAATATCAATTCAGTTCCTGACCGGGCGATGATCGGTATCGACATCCGCACCATACCGGCACAAAGCCACGCGAAAATTCGCGAGCAGTTAACAAGCTATCTTGGGCGGGACGTTATGTTGCGGACGCTACTTGACGCAAAAAGTGTTTGGACTGATCCTCATCACCCTTGGATCAGCGAAGTGTTCCAAGTTGCACGCAACCTCGAGGGCGTCAGTGATAATATCGGAGCGGCACCTTACTTCACCGATGCTTCCGTTCTGACGCCAGCATTCGGATCGCCACCCACCGTGATCATCGGACCTGGCGAGTTGGCGCTTGCCCACCAGACGGACGAATATTGCCTGGTGTCGCGTATTGAAAGGGCGGCTGAGATTTACGCGCAGCTTGTCCAGAATTGGTGTCGGATCTAACCGGTCATTTCGCCTTGTGCGGGCGGAAAATCAGCTTCGCAGAAATGATATGTTACGGGATATCGACACCCACCCAGGCCGTACCAAAGGATGACCACAAAAGTGCTGCAACGACGCTTCAATATTGCTGTGCACTGCGGCAATGGATTTGATGCTCGTTTCAGGCCCTATCGAAGTACTCGTTTGAACCGTTAAGATACCGTCTTCTGAGCCCGGGGTAGTACATGCAGCGGCGCGAGTTCATCACGCTTCTCGGCGGTGCGGCGGCGGCGTGGCCGATTTCGGCGCGCGCACAAAAGGCGCCAATCCGCATTGGATTTCTGGCCAGCGGCGCGGCCGCTTCGGTCCCCAGCGTGGCTCAGATCGCTAGCATCAAAGAAGGACTGCGCAACAATGGCATGATCGAAGGCCGCGACTACGTGCCAGAAGCGCGCTTATCGCTAGGCATTGCGCTCTGGCTGCCCAGTAAAATTTACGCAAACTGATGTCGGCCGGGATCGAGTTGACAACGCTCACTGCGATCGAGGCCGCCGAGCAAATCGCCGGCGGCGACATGTCGGCGGAAACTTACATAAGCGCCTGCCTCGATCGCATTGCCGCGATCGACGATAAGGTGCATGCCTTCGTGCACTTCGATCCGAACGAGGCGCTGGCGCAGGCGCGCGCGCTCGACGAACGCCGCCGCAATGGGTTGCCGATCGGTCCGCTGCACGGCGTTGCGGTCGCGATCAAGGACATCTTCGACACCGCCGACTATAAGACCGAATGCGGCTCGCCCCTGCTCAAGGGCCGCCAGCCGATGCGCGATTGCACGGCGGTGGCGCGGCTGCGCGCGGCCGGCGCGGTGATCATCGGCAAGACGGTGACCACCGAATTCGCTTACTTTCACGCTGGCCCAACGCGCAATCCGCACGACCTCGAACGCACTCCCGGCGGCTCGTCCTCCGGCTCGGCGGCGGCAGTGGCCGCTGGCATGGTGCCACTGGCGATCGGTTCGCAGACCAACGGCTCGGTGATCCGGCCGGCGGCTTTTTGCGGCGTCTACGGCATCAAGCCGACGCACGGCACCATCTCGCGCCACCGCGCGCTAATCCTGTCGCAGGCGCTCGACCATGTAGGCGTGTTCGCCCGCACGCTCGCGGATGCCGCGCTAATTCTTGAGGTGCTCACCGGCTACGACGAGAACGATACCGACACGCGCCCGGTGGCGGCGCCGGCATTTCTTGAAACACTGATCGAGGAGGCGCCGCTGCCGCCACAATTCGCCTTCGTGCGCACGCCAGTCTGGGAAAAGGCCGATGCGCAGTCGCGCGCGGCGTTCGAGAATCTGGTCAAGCTGCTGGGCGATTCCGCCGCGGTCGTGGATCTGCCGGACGCCTATGCGGCGGCCTGGGACGATCAACGCGCCATCATGGCCGCCGACATGGCGCACAATCTGGGCGAAGTGGTCGAACGCGGCGGCGATGCCTCGAGCAAGACTCTGCGCGATTTCCTGGCCGAGGGCCGCCAGGTGAGTGCGGTGCGCTATCTGGCGGCGCGCGCTGCCGCGCGGCGCTATGCCGCTGGCATCACCGAAATCTTCAAGCAGTACGACGCGATCCTGACGCCGGCGAGCACCGGCGTCGCGCCCAAGGGCACGGCCACCGGCAGCCCGGTGTTCTGCTCGCTGTGGTCGCTGACCGGGCTGCCGGCGCTGTCCCTGCCGTTGCTTACCGGGGAAGGCGATATGCCGCTCGGCGTGCAGCTCGTCGGCCCAGCCGGCGACGACGCGCGGCTGCTGCGCACGGCGAATTGGCTGATTAATAAGCTTGGATAATCGGTCGGAACGCCGCGGCAGGCCGAGCGTATCGCGTTATTTCTTGTCGCGCTTAATGATCGGCTGCCAGTCGTCGCCCCAGAATCCCCACAGTTGACTGAGTAGAAAATTGTACATTTCCACTCGGTCGCCGACTGAGTGGAAAATGAGACATTCCCGCCCTGTGTGTACCGAAAACCTCATCCGACGGTGAATTGTGTTTTAGCCAATGGAATTCCCTGTTCTTGCACCAGGCTTCCCTGTTT
>JADGRR010000527.1 GCA_017880745.1 Burkholderiales bacterium | reverse complement strand
TGAATTCATCGCCGCGGTGCAGCCGCGTTGGGCCGTTTTCACTGTCGGCTACCGCAACCGCCTCGGCCATCCGAGGGAGGACGTGGTGGAGCGCTATCGTTTGAGCGGCGCGCAAATGCTGCGCACCGACAGCGCCGGCGCGGTGCTGGTCCGGCTCGAAGAAGACGGAGTCGGCGTGCAGGCGTACCGCGAGCTCCGAAGGCGGTACTGGTATTCGGACTGAAAGCGTCCGACCACTCGCTATAGCGCTTGTTTCATCCTGTGTTTGGCGCGCTGCTCCAGCCGCCAGGTGCACGGCGGAACCGGGGCCGAGTCGAGAAACGACCCGGAAACGCGAAGCAGGCAGCCGGGGAGGGAACTTCGCCGGGAATCGACAGGAGTCCTAGGCGGCGCGCCGGCGAAGATCGAGGGTGAAGGGGAAGTTGCGGTTCAGCGGCTCTGCGACTACGCTCATCGGGCCGGGTGTGTGTCCGTGGTCCCAGAAGCGCGCGACGCGGCGTGCCTCGGCCTCGTTGGCGTTGACCGGGAAGGTGTCGTAGTTGCGCCCGCCCGGATGAACCACATGATAGGTGCAACCGCCGATGGACTTGCCGCCGCCGCTCCAGGTATCCACGATGTCGAACACGAGCGGCGAGTGCACCCCGATCGTAGGGTGCAGCGCCGAGGGAGGAGCCCAGGCGCGATAGCGCACGCCGGCGACGAACTCGCCCTGGGTCCCGGTCGGATGCAGCGGCAGCGGGCGGCCGTTGCAGGTAACGACGTGGCGAGCATCGGTCATTCCGTTGACCTTCAACTGCAGCCGCTCCACCGACGAATCCACGTAGCGCGATGTGGCGCCCGCCTGCATTTCCTCGCCGAGCACGTTCCAGGGCTCGATCGCCTGCCGCAGCTCGAGCTTCACCCCTTCATAGGCCACCGTGCCGTAGCGCGGGAAGCGGAATTCGGTGAAGGGCGCGAACCATTCGAAGCGAAACGGATAACCCGCCGAGTCGAGATCGCGCACTACGTCGGCCATGTCCTGGGCGATGAAATGAGGCAGCATCCAGCGGTCGTGCAGTTGCGTGCCCCAAGGGACCAGCCTGCCGCGATAGGGTTCCTTCCAGAACCGAGCGACCAGCGCGCGCAGCAGAAGTATCTGCGTCAGGCTCATGCGCGCATGCGGCGGCATTTCGAACGCGCGGAACTCGACCAGTCCAAGCCGGCCGGCAGGGCCGTCCGGGGAATAGAGCTTGTCGATCGAGAACTCGGCGCGGTGGGTATTGCCGGTGAGATCGGTGAGCAGGTGCCGCAGCATCCGGTCAACCAGCCAGGGGCGCTCGGCCTCGGCACGCCTAGGCAAATGTTCCTCGAGCTGCTGGAACGCGATCTCCAGCTCGTACAGATTGGCGTCGCGCGCTTCGTCCACGCGCGGCGCCTGGCTGGTCGGGCCGATGAACTGCCCCGAAAACAGATAGGACAGCGCCGGGTGGTTCTGCCAGTAGGTGATGAGGCTTTTCAGCAGGTCGGGCCGGCGCAGCATGGGCGAGTCCGCCGGCGTTGCTCCGCCCAGCGTGACGTGGTTGCCGCCGCCGGTGCCGGTGTGGCGGCCGTCGAGCATGAATTTTTCGGTGCCTAGCCGCGCCTGCCGCGCTTCTTCATATAGTTCCGTGGTATTGGCGACCAGTTCCTGCCAGGTGCGCGCCGGATGGATATTGACCTCGATCACGCCGGGGTCGGGCGTGACGTTGAGCACCCGCAGGCGCGGGTCGAAGGGCGGCGGGTAGCCGGCGATGCGCACGGGCATAGCGAGCGCGGCTGCGGTGTTTTCGACGGCCGCGATCAGGTTGATGAAATCCTCCAGCCTTGGAACCGGCGGCAGAAATACGCTGAGCACGCCGTCTTGCACCTGCAGGCACAATGCGGTGCGCACCACTTCCTTCGGTTTCGGTTTGGCTCTTGGCCGGTGGCGGATTTTTTCGGTCGCGACGTGCGCGTCGTGCAAAGTGTCGCGCGCATCGAACGGGTCGGTTGCGAATTCCGGTTCGATCTCCTCGGGCAGGACTTCGGGCAGGGATGCCAGCGGCAGGCGGTAGCCAAGCGGGGCATCGCCGGGGAGCAGATACAGGTGCTCGCGTTTCAACGGCCAGACGCCGGTCTCCCACGCGCTGACGTCGCCGCGCCGACCTTCGGCATGCGCCGCCTTGAGCGGCAGCACATAGCCGGCGACGGCTCGGAGGCCGCGGCCGAGCGTGCGCGCAAGCCGTGCGCGCTCATCGGGGTTCGCGAGGTCCGCGCTCAGCGGATCGAGATTGACGGGCAGTTCCTGTTCTGCCTTCATGGCCAGCCAGACATCTTCATAGGCCGGAATGAGGTAGCGGGAATCGAGGCCGAGTTCGGCCGCCAGCGTCGCACCGAACGCACGTGCCTGCTTCTCGGTCGCATTTTTGGCGCTGTCGTTCGCGCCGGCGTGGTCCGGCACGCGCGCCATCAGCGCCGGACTGCGCCACAGCGGTTTGCCGTCCGGGCGCCACAGTATCCCCAGGACCCAGCGCGGCAGCGGCTCGCCCGGATACCACTTGCCTTGACCGTATTGGAGCAGCCCCCCCGGGGCGAAGCGTTGGAGCAAGCGTTGCGCCAGCCCCTGCGCCAGCGTCCATTTCTTCGGTGACAGGGCGGTGTAATTCCACTCCGGCCCGTCCATGTCGTCAATCGAAACAAAGGTCGGCTCGCCGCCTTGCGTGAGCCGCACATCTGCGGCTTCGAGTTCGGCGTCCACCTTGAATCCGATTGCCGCGATCGCGTTCCATTGCTCCTCGGTATAGGGTTTGGTGACGCGCGGGTCCTCGTGGACGCGCGTTACGCTCATCGCGAACGCAAGCGTCGTCTCGCACACGTCGGTTGCGCCGGTGATCGGCGCGGCGCTGGAAGGAAAGGCAGTGCAGGCAAGCGGAACATGCCCT
>JADGRR010000526.1 GCA_017880745.1 Burkholderiales bacterium | reverse complement strand
GCAGAAATATAAAATGTACATAGGCGGCAACTACGTTGACTCGGCCTCGGGCAAGTGGTTCGACAGCTACAATCCCTATACCGGCGAGCCTTGGGCACAGATTGCCCAGGGCGACGCCGAGGATGCGGACCGGGCCGTGCGCGCGGCGCACCAGGCGTTCACCGAAGGACCGTGGCCCCAGCTCACTGCGAGCCAGCGCGGCCTGCTGCTGCACAAACTGGGCGAGTTGGTGGCGCGCGACGCGAGGAAGCTCGCCGAGACCGAGGTGCGCGACAACGGCAAGCTGATCGCCGAAATGCAGGGCCAGCTCAACTACATTCCGCAGTGGTACTACTACTTCGGCGGCTTGGCCGACAAGATCCAGGGCGCGGTCATCCCGCTCGACAAGAAGGGATTTTTCAACTTCACCCGCCACGAGCCGCTCGGAGTGGTGGGCGCAATCACGCCCTGGAATTCGCCGCTGCTGCTTGCCGCATGGAAGCTCGCACCGGCGCTGGCCGCCGGCAACACGGTGGTGATCAAGCCGTCCGAGTTCACTTCGGCTTCCACCCTGGAATTCGTGAAGCTGTTCGAGGAAGCGGGCTTTCCGCCCGGCGTGGTCAACGTGGTCACTGGCTTCGGCAAGGACGTGGGCACGCCGCTGGTCCTGCACCCGCTGGTCAGGAAAATCGCGTTCACCGGCTCGGATGCGACCGGCCGCGCCATCAACGAACTCGCGGCGAAGACGTTCAAACGCGTGAGCCTGGAACTGGGTGGAAAATCGCCCAACATCGTGTTCGCCGACGCGAACATCGAGGATGCGGTCAACGGCGCGGTGTCGGGCATTTTCGCCGCCACCGGCCAGACCTGCATCGCCGGCTCGCGCCTGCTGCTGCAGGAGAGCATCCACGACGCCTTCCTGGAGAAACTGCTCGCCCTGGCGAAAACCGCGCGCATGGGCGATCCCATGAGCCTGGACACCCAGGTCGGTCCGGTGACCACGCGGCCGCAGTACGAGAAGGTGCTCGGCTACATCGACATCGCCAAGAAGGAGGGCGCGAAACTCATGCTCGGCGGCGGTGCGGCGACACGGCCCGAGTGCGGCAAAGGCTGGTTCGTCGAGCCGACCGTGTTCTCCGACGTGCACAACAAGATGCGCATTGCGCAGGAGGAAGTGTTCGGACCGGTGCTGTCGGTGATCAAGTTCAGGGACGAAGAGGACGCAGTTGCCATTGCCAACGACGTGCGCTTCGGCCTGGGGTCCGGCGTATGGACCGGCGACATCGGCCGCGCCATCCGCATGTCCGAGCGCATTCAGGCCGGCACGGTCTGGGTCAATACCTACCGCGCCGTGAGCTATCTCTCCCCCTTCGGCGGCTACAAGGACTCGGGCCTGGGACGCGAGAACGGGATCGACGCCATGCGCGAATACCTGCAGGTGAAAAGCGTCTGGATCAACACCGGCGCGGTAACCGGCAACCCGTTCGTGATGCGTTGAATGATGCCATTCGGAGTCGAGATGGGTAACCGAGAAAATGGGCTGATCGCTGCGCGCAAGGCGATGGCAGAGTTGCGGCGGGTCAAATCGTGAGCCAGCCCCTGGTCCCGCGTCCTGCCGCGACCCTGATCCTGGTGCGCGATGCGAACTCCGACATGGAGGTTTTCCTGATCCGGCGCACGCAGTCGGCCGTGTTCATGGGCGGCGCCCACGTGTTTCCGGGCGGCGGTGTCGATGCCGCCGATGCGGCGGCCGAATTGGCCGCCTATTGCGAAGGCCTGGATGATATCGAGGCAAGCCGGCTGTTGGGCGTGGAGCGGGGCGGTCTGGCCTATTGGGCCGCCGCCATGCGCGAGTGCTTCGAGGAAGCCGGGCTGCTGCTCGCCCATGACAGCGGCGGGGAATACGCCGACCTGAACCAGCCGCAGCGCGCGCCGATATTTGCACAATGGCGCGAGTCGGTGCGGGCCGGGCGGGCGACGCTGGCCGACCTCTGCCGCGAGCAGGAGTTGCGCCTGGCTGCGGGACGCCTGGCCTATTACAGCCACTGGATCACGCAGGCCGGGCGCCCGCGCCGCTACGACACGCGCTTTTTCGTCGCTGTGGCGCCTGCGGCGCAAACACCGTCGCACGACAACAGCGAGACCATCGATCACGTCTGGATCCAGCCCGCCGAAGCGCTGGAGCGGCACCGGCGCGGTGAACTGCATCTGGTGTTCCCCACGATCAAGACACTGGAAAGCATTGCCCGTTTCAATACCACCGCTGAGCTGATGGAGTTCGCTCGCTCGCCGCGCAAAATGCCCGCCATGGCCCCGCGCACCGCCAGCAGCCGCGAAGGCAAGAAATTGCTGGTGCCCGGCGACTACGCCTACGCCGAGGTCGGCCGGCTCGATCCGGAGGGCAAGGGCACGGCCTCCAGCGAAATCGTACCCGGAACTGTGGTGCAGTTGTCCGATACGGTCCGGCGCATCACCGCCCCGAATCCCGGATTCATGACCGGCCCCGGCACCAATACCTATATTCTCGGCGCCGGTGGGGACGCCGCCGTGATCGACCCGGGTCCAGCGATCGATGCGCACATCGAGGCGGTGCTCGCGGCGGCGGGCGCCCGCATACGCTGGATCCTCGTCACTCATACCCACCTGGACCATTCGCCTGCGGCTGCGTTGCTCAAAGCGAAGACCGGCGCAGAGTTGCTCGGCATGCCGCCTCCGCCGTACGAGCGCCAGGACCAGAGCTTTCATCCCGACCGCGTGCTCGCCGACGGCGAGCGCATCGACTTGGGCGGCTGCGTGCTGCGCGTGATCCACTCGCCGGGGCACGCCTCGAACCAGCTGTGCTATCTGCTCGAGGAGGAGAGGCTGCTTTTTACGGGCGACCACATCATGCAGGGCTCGACCGTAGTCATCAATCCGCCCGACGGCGACATGGGCGTCTATCTCGAGTCGCTGCGCCGGCTGCAGG
>JADGRR010000525.1 GCA_017880745.1 Burkholderiales bacterium | reverse complement strand
GGTGCAGGCGATAACCACGTCCGGATAGTCGCCGGCCATGTCCATCTGCGCCAGCGCTTCCTGTCCGACCACCGTCTGGTGCAGCAGCACGTGGTTCAGCACCGAGCCGAGCGCGTACTTGGTGTCGTCGTTCTGCGCCGCGACTTCGACGGCTTCGGATATGGCAATGCCGAGGCTGCCCGGATGTTCGGGGCGCTGGGCGAGAAAGGAGCGGCCGGACTGGGTTTCGTTCGACGGCGATGCAATGCAGGTCGCGCCATAGGTTTCCATCAGCGCGCGGCGGTAGGGCTTCTGGTCGTAGGACACGCGCACCATGAATACTTTTACCTCCAAGCCGAAAAAGGCACCGGCGAAGGCGAGCGCAGAGCCCCACTGGCCGGCGCCGGTTTCGGTTGACAGGCGCTTGACGCCGGCTTGCTTGTTGTAGAAGGCCTGCGGCACCGAAGTATTGGGCTTGTGGCTGCCGGCCGGGCTCACGCCCTCGTATTTGTAGTAGATTTTCGCCGGAGTCTGCAGCACCTTCTCCAGGCGCCGCGCGCGGAACAGCGGCGACGGGCGCCATTGGCGATACACGTCGCGCACGGGTTCCGGAATCTGGATTTCGCGCTCGGTTGTGACTTCCTGCATGATCAGTTCCATCGGAAACAGCGGCGCCAGATCATCGGGCCCGACCGGCTGGTGCGTCCCCGGATGCAGCACCGGCGGCGGCGCCACGGGCAGATCGGCGACGAGGTTGTACCAGTACTTCGGAATGTGTGTTTCGTCGAGCAGGTATTTCACGGTATCAGTCATGACTCCTCCTAATTCTAAATTTCACATGAACCCGTTTTCAAAATGAGGGGATAGCTCCCCTCATGCTCCCCTAGATCGGCCCGTTGCAAAATTCATTTTGCCACGGGTTCTACGGCGCTTACGGCGCGAGACGCTCGATTTTCCAGCCGCCGGCTTGCTTTATATAGAGCAGCCGGTCGTGCAGGCGGTTTCTTCGCCCCTGCCAGAACTCGATCGCCTCGGGCAGCACCCGGTAGCCGCCCCAGTGCAGCGGCCGCGGCGGATGCTTGCCGTAGCGTAGCACGATTGCGGCGACCTTCGTCGCCAGCGTCAGGCGGTCTGGCAGCACCATGCTCTGCGGCGAGGCCCAGGCACCGAGGCGGCTCCCCAGAGGGCGGCTCTCGAAATACGCGTCCGATTCCTCGGCCGATACTTTTTCGATTGCGCCTTCGATGCGCACCTGGCGCTCCAGTTCGGCCCAGACGAACACCAGGGCGGCATAGGGATTGGCGGCGAGTTCGCGCGCCTTGCGGCTGGCGTAGTTGGTGTAGAAGACGAAGCCGCCCGCGTCCACGCCCTTGAGCAAGACCGCGCGCGCCGACGGCCGGCCCGCGGCCGTGGCGGTGGCGAGCGTCATCGCGTTGGGCAGCGGCAGTTCGGCCTGCAGCGCATCGTGAAACCAGCGATCGAATTGCTTGAACGGATCGGCCGCGGCGTCTTTTTCGACGAGCCCGGCGCGCATGTATTCCTGGCGGATGTCGGCGATGCGCATGAAGCGGAGCGGATCCAAGAAAATGCTGATGCGCCATTCTAACCTGCACCGCCGCGCTACGGCGCATCGGCATCCGCGCATTGTAGAATGCGACTGTCGCAGCAGCCACCAGATACCATGCCCCAGGTCATCGATTACGAGTACGGCATCAGCGCCATCGATTCCGGCTACCAACGGCCCATGCTCGACGCCATCCATCTGATGGTCGAGGGCGGGCGCGCGGCCATCATCGACACCGGCACCAATCACTCGGTGCCGCTGGTGCTCGAGGCGATGCGGCACAAGGGCCTCGCGCCGGAGCAGGTGGATTACGTGATCCTTACCCACATCCATCTCGATCACGCCGGCGGTGCCGGACTGTTCATGCGCGAATTTCCCAACGCCACGCTGACCGTGCATCCGCGCGGCGCGCGCCATATGGCCGAACCGGGCAAGCTCATCGCGGGCACGGTCGCCGTATACGGAGAAGAGCCGACGCGCCGCATGTACGGCGACATCCTGCCGGTGCCCGCGGAGCGCATCCTCGAGACGCCGCACGCAGCCTCGATCCGCCTCGCCGGGCGCGAGCTGCAGTTCCTGGACACCCCGGGGCACGCGCGCCACCACGTCGCCATCCTCGACACCCAATCCGGCCATGTCTTCGCCGGCGACGTGTTCGGCCTGTCTTACCGCGAAATGGACGAGGGCGGCAGGCAGTTCATCGTCCCGACGTCCAGCCCGGTGCAGTTCGATCCCGAGCCCTACCATCGCTCCATCGACCTCATCCTGCGGCTCGAGCCCGCAGCGGTATACGTCACCCACTACAGCCAGATTCGTGACATCCCAGCCAAGGGCGCGGTGCTGCACCGCCTGGTGGATGCGCACGCCGAACTCGGCCTGCGCGAGAAGAATGCAGGCGCGGCAAGGCCTGAGCGCCTGCGCGAGGGTGTAAAGCGCATATTCCTCGAGGAAGCGCGGCGCTGGGGTTCGCATCTGCCGGACGCGCGCATTCTCGACATCTACTCGAATGACGTCGAGTTGAACGCCCAGGGGCTGGGCTTCTGGCTCGACAGCCTCGGCTGAAACTCAGCTGCGACTGCGCCGCCGGTTGACGAAATAGGCGCCCGCGCCGAGCAGCGCTGCCATAGACCAGAATACCGGGCCCATGCCGACCGCCGCGCCCAGCGCCCCGGAAGCGAGAGGCAAAACCGTGCTGCTCGCATTCATCACCGTGGTACGCACGCCTACCGCCTCGCCCTGGCGCCCGGGCGGCGAGGTGTTGTAGAGCAGCGCCATTACCATGGGTTGCGAGCAGCCCAGGCCCAAGCCCAGGACGCAGGACAGCGCCACCAGCAGCGGCACGCTGGTAAACAGCGGAAACACGCTATAGACCGCGGCCGCGATCAGCAGCGCTGCGCCGATGAC
>JADGRR010000524.1 GCA_017880745.1 Burkholderiales bacterium | reverse complement strand
TTGAGGAATCTCAACAGCAGTCATGCCGGTTCTTCCTATGCTTGGCTGGCCAATTCCTTTCGGCCGAACATGCCACTGCTCGAAATCCGCAACGTCACCCGCCGTTTCGGCGCGCTCACCGCGATCGACGACGTTACGCTGTCGATCGAGGCGGGCGAGTTTTTCACGCTGCTGGGCCCTTCGGGCTGCGGCAAGACGACGCTGTTGCGCATGATCGCCGGCTTCGACGCGCCCGACGCGGGCAGCATCTGGCTCGACGGCAAGGATCTCGCCGACAAGCCGCCGGAGCAGCGCCCGGTGCATACCGTGTTCCAGAGCTACGCCCTGTTCCCGCACATGAGCGTGGCGCGCAATGTCGCGTTTCCGCTGCAGATGGCACGCAAGACGGCCGACGAGATCGAGGCGAAAGTGAAACAGGCGTTGGCCGAGGTGCACCTCGAGGACAAGGGCGGAAGCTATCCGCATGAGCTCTCCGGCGGCCAGAAGCAGCGCGTGGCGCTGGCGCGGGCGCTGGTCAGCCGTCCGCGCATGCTGCTGTTGGACGAGCCGCTCGGCGCGCTCGACGCGAAACTGCGCGAGCAGATGGAAATCGAGCTGATCAGCCTGCAGCGCGACGTCGGCATCACCTTCATCTTCGTCACCCACGCGCAGCCGGAGGCGCTGGCGCTGTCGCACCGCATCGCCGTCATGCGCAACGGCCGCGTCGAACAGATGGACACCCCGTCGCGCATCTATGGTTTTCCGGCCAACCGCTTCGTCGCCGACTTCATCGGCAACTGCACCATGCTGCCGGTTACGGTGATGGAGGCCGGGACGCACGGGCTGCGCCTCGCAGTGCTCGGGCTGGGCGAGGTTGCGGCGCCGGCCGCCGAGCGCGCGGGCGCGGGGCACAAAGGCGTTCTGGCAATCCGGCCGGAACAGGTGCACATCCTGGCCGCTGCCGCGGCGCACGAGCTGAAAAACCATTTTGCCGGGCGGGTGCGCGACTTTCTCTACATCGGCGATGTCACCACCTATGTGGTCGAACTGGAGAACGGCACGCGCATCGAGGCGCTGCTGGCCAACTCCGCTCCCGGCCGGGCGCGCTTCTTCGACGTCGACGAGCCGGTGAAAGTGGCCTGGCGCCACGATGCCGGCATTTTCCTCTGCGACTAAAGCATGGCCGCGCCGCGCGCCGAACGCCTGACCAAATGGCTGATTGCCGGCCCACCCCTCGCGTTCCTGCTGGCGTTCTTCCTGCTGCCTTCGCTGATCATGGCGCTGGCCTCGTTTCGCTACCCGGGCGAATTCGGGGGCCTCGCGCCCGTCGCCGAGCGCGCGGGCGAAGAAGCCGGGCTGACGTTCGAGAACTATGCGCTCTTCTTCGGCGACTGGATTTACGCGCAGATCTTCGCCAAGTCGCTCGGCATCGCCGCGCTCACCACGTTCGCCTGCCTGGTGATGGCCTATCCGCTCGCGATGCTGATCGCGCGCAGCCCGAAGAGGCGGCGCGATTTCATGGTGCTGCTGGTGATCCTGCCCTTCGCCAGCAACTTTCTGGTGCGCGTCTACGCCTGGATGATCATCCTCGGCCCGATGGATCTGCTGTTCACGCGCTTCGCGGTGATCGTGGGCATGGTGTACGTGCACCTGCCGTTCATGATCCTGCCGCTGTACACCAACCTGGAGAAGCACGACCCGACGCTGCTCGATGCGGCGCAGGACCTCGGCGCCAACGCCTGGCACACCTTCTGGCGCGTGACCTTTCCGCTGTCGCTGCCCGGAGTCTTCTCCGGCGCGGCGCTGGTGTTCATCCCGGTGCTCGGCATGTTCGCCATTCCCGAACTGCTCGGCGGCAAGGGCGACTGGATGGTCGGCAACATGATCAAGGAGTCCTTCCTCGGCACCCGCGACTGGCCGTTCGGCTCGATGCTGTCGCTGATGCTCACGCTCGCGGTGCTCGCGATCGCGGGCTGTGCCGCGCTGTTTGCGCGCAAGGGAACGTCCGGTGCGTAGAACGCGTTTCTTATGGGCGCCGTCCGTGGCTGTCTACGCCTTCCTCTACGTTCCGCTCGCGATCGTGGTGCTGTTCTCGTTCAACGACTCCCGGCTCTCGGCCGAGTGGGTGGGCTTCACCCTGGACTGGTATCGCAAGCTCGCGAGCGACGACGCCATGCTGGCCGCCGCGCGCAACTCGGTGTTGATCGCGCTCACCGCGTCGCTGGTCGCCACGGTGCTCGGCACCATGGCCGGCATCGCCATGCATCGCTACCGCATCCGGGGCCTCGCGTTTCTGGTGCTCACGCCGGTGGCGATGCCGGAAATCCTGCTCGGCGTGAGCCTGCTGGTGTTTTTCATCCAGGTGCTCAACCTGACACTGGGCCTCGCGTCGGTGCTGGTGGCGCACATCACGTTCTGCATCGGCTTCGTCGCGATCATCGTGCGCGCGCGTCTGGCGGGCATGGACGAAAGCATTTTCGAGGCGGCGCGCGACTTGGGCGCAACGCCCTGGCAGTCGTTCCGGCTGGTGACGCTGCCGCTGATCATGCCCGCGGTGACCGCCGGCGCGCTGATGAGCTTCACCCTGTCGATCGACGATTTCGTGATCACCTTTTTCACCGCCGGCGTCGGCGTATCGACCCTGCCGCTGCAGATTTTCACCATGATCAAGGTGGCGGTGACGCCCGAGGTCAATGCGGTTTCGACCCTCTTGATGCTGGTCACGCTGACACTGATCGTGCTCGCCTCGCGCGTGGCGCCGGACGCGCTGAAGGGGCGCGGTTGAGCGATGGACGCGCGGCATAGCGTGGCCCGGGCATTAAAGGGCGTTCTGCTCTTTGCGCTGGTTGCAAGCAGTGCCTTGGCGCAGGAGCGGCTGCATGTCTACAACTGGAACAACTACATCACCGACGACACGGTGGCGCGCTTCGAAAAAGCGTGCCGCTGCCGCCTGGTGCAGGACTACTAC
>JADGRR010000523.1 GCA_017880745.1 Burkholderiales bacterium | reverse complement strand
GTGTTGCGCCAGAACTGCCAGTATTCGTAGGGGCTCTTCATGTCGGCGTTGAGCCAGACCGCGCCGCTGGCGGTCTTGCCCATCTTCTCGCCGGACGACGTCGTAATCAGCGGCGTCGTCAGCGCGTGCAATTGCGGGCGACCCATGCGGCGGCCTAGGTCGATGCCGTTGACGATGTTGCCCCACTGGTCGGAGCCGCCCATCTGCAGCCGGCAGTCGTAGCGCTGGTTGAGGACGACGAAATCGTAGGCTTGCAGGATCATGTAGTTGAATTCGATGAAACTCATCTCCTGGTCGCGCTCGAGCCTGAGCTTGACCGAATCCATCGCCAGCATGCGGTTGACCGAGAAATGCCGGCCGATATCGCGCAGCATCTCGATCCAGTTGAGCTTGGTCAGCCATTCGGCATTGTCCGGCATGACCGCGTCGTTTTTGCCCTCGCCGAACTTCAGGAAGCGCGAGAACACCTGCTTGATGCCCTCCTTGTTGCGCTCGATATCCTCGATCGAGAGGATCTTCCGCGTCTCGTCCTTGCCGGAGGGGTCGCCGACGCGCGTGGTGCCGCCGCCCATCAGCGCGATCGGTTTGTTGCCGGTCTGCTGCAACCAGTAGAGGCACATGATCTGCACCATGGAACCGACGTGGAGGGAAGGCGCAGTGCAGTCGAAGCCGATATAGGCCACGAGTTCCCGACGGGCCGCCAGCCCATCCAGCGAGTCGGGGTCCGAAATCTGATGAATAAAGCCGCGACTCTGCAGCACATTGAGAAAATCAGATTTAAAAGTAGTCATTTGTTTGCGACTCGGATCATTCTTATTTTACGTTAACTTCAGGGATTTTTGGAACCCAGCAGATTAGGCTGCCGCCGGCGGGGGCGCTGTGGCATTATAAGATGTGCTTGTTTGGCACAAGCTGAACGTCCCGGGGTAGGACGCGGCTGAGGCTAGATTACGATGATGTTGACGGCACTCGGTCTGATGAGCGGCACCTCGCTCGATGGGGTAGACGTCGCCATGATCGAAACCGATGGCAGGCGGGTGAAGTCGTTTGGCCCTTCGGGATACAGGCCCTACACCGAAACCGAGCGCCGCGTGCTGATGCAGGCCCTGACGGAAGCCGTCCACCTGCCGCAGCGCGATGCCCGGCCGGGCATCCTGCGCGAGGCCGAGCGCGTCGTCACGGTGGCCCATGCCGAGGCCGTCGCCAGCTTTACCGCGCAAAACCGCATCGCCTTTGAGGATATCGATATCGTAGGTTTTCACGGCCAGACCGTGCTGCACCGGCCGGCCGAGAGGATGACCGTGCAGATCGGCGACGCCGCCGCGCTTGCCAGGGCGATCCATATCCCGGTCATGCACGATTTCCGTGCCGCCGATGTCGCCGCCGGCGGGCAGGGCGCGCCGTTCGTTCCGGTCTATCACCGTGCATTGGCCCAGTCGCTTGAGCGCGAAGGGCCGATGGTGGTGCTCAATATCGGCGGGGTTTCCAATATCACCTATATCGACGGCGGCGATATCCTGATCGCCTGCGATACCGGTCCCGGCAACGCGCTGCTTGATGATTTCATGTACCGCGTGACCAGCCAGCGCTTCGATTGCGATGGCCGCATGGCGGCCCAGGGCAAGGCGGACGAAGCGTGGATCGCCGAGGCGCTGAAGCATCCGTTTTTTGCGCTGCCGCCGCCGAAATCGCTCGACCGCAACGATTTCGCCAAGCTGGTGCTGCGCGATATGCCGCCTGCCGACGGAGCGGCGACCCTCACTGCGTTCACGGTCGCGGCGATCGCCCGGGTCGTTCCGCTGTTGCCGAAGCGGCCGCGAAGCTGGATCGTGGTTGGGGGTGGTGCGCGCAACTTCACCATGCTCCGGATGCTGCGCGAGCGGCTCCAGCCTGCCCCCGTCGAGGCCGCCGACACGCTGGGCTGGTCGGCCGACGCCATCGAGGCCCAGGCGTTCGGCTTTTTGGCAGCCCGCGGCCTCAAGGGTCTCCCGCTCAGCTATCCCGCCACGACCGGCGTGCCGCTGCCGATGACCGGCGGCGTGATCGCTAGGCCGTGAGCAGGCGCGCTTGACGCGGGTGCATCGACCTTGACTGTTTGATGCAGATGCATTTAACTTCATGCATCTGCATCAAACCGTGAGTTAGCGATGGCCGTCCCGCTCAAACTGATCAGCCACAAGCTTTGTCCCTATGTGCAGCGTGCGGTGATCGCGCTCTCCGAGAAGGGGGTTGCCTTCGAGCGGATCGACATCGATCTTTCCAACAAGCCGGACTGGTTTCTGGCGATTTCTCCGCTCGGCAGGACGCCGGTGCTGCAGGTCGGCGATGTCCCGATTTTCGAATCTGCCGTCATTCTCGAATATCTGGAGGAAACCGAACCGAAGCCGCTGCATCCGCCGGATCCTTTGCGCCGCGCGGAGCACCGCGGCTGGATCGAATTTGGGTCTGCGCTCCTCAGCGATATCGCGGGCTTCTATGGCGCGCCAAACGATGTGGCGTTTCAAGCCAAGACAGTTCAACTCGAGCAGCGCTTTGCGCGTCTCGAGACGCGCGTTGTCGCCTCGCCATGGTTTGATGGCGAAAACTTCTCGCTGGTGGATGCGGTCTTCGGTCCTGTGTTTCGCTATTTCGACGTGTTCGACGAAATCGGCGACTTCGGAATTCTCGCCGGCAAACCGAAGCTGGCTCGATGGCGCCAATCGCTCGCGGAGCGGCCGTCGGTGCGCGCGGCCGTCAGATCGGATTACCCGGCGCTGCTGCGCGATTTCCTGAAGCGGCGGAATTCCTGGATATCGCGCCTGCAGGCGCAGGCGGCGGCATAATCGCAACAGTTCAGTGTCAGGCCTCGGCGGCCATCCGGGCGAGCGTCGCCACGGTGTTCATGTTGCGCGCGGTTCCTGATTTGGCGACGGCGATGACAAGCTTTGAGGAGCCCATGCCTTGGCCGT
>JADGRR010000061.1 GCA_017880745.1 Burkholderiales bacterium | reverse complement strand
TGTCCGCCGGGCGAGGAAATGACAAGGACCGACTGCAAACACAATAACAGGGGCGAACTCATGCCGACCCGCCGCTCAGCCAGGACAGCACGCAAGCCGGCTTCCCGCATCGGGCTAGCGCTTGCCGGCGGGGGTCCGTTGGGCGCAATCTACGAACTCGGCGCACCCGGGTTCGATCACGCGCCGATCTCGCAGGCAGTGCTTGCCAGCGCAGCACTGCCGCGATACGCGCGGCGACCTCGCTGGCGAACTGCCTCGACGATCTCGACCGCTGGATCAAGGTTGCCGGCCTGAAGTCCGCCTAACGCATCGGAACCTGTTACGCAACGAGGGGATACATCCCCTCATCCTCCCCTAGGTCAGGGGCCGTTTCAGTCAATCTGAAACGGTGCCTCAGGGGCTCTCGAATCGCGCGCGGCTTTCACTCGCCGCGGCTTTCAGTGTTATTCTGTTCCGAAACGCGCATTGCCATGGACAGGAAACCCAAGCGCCGCACGCGCGAGCTCATCTTCGAGACCTCGCTCAGGCTATTCAACCAATTCGGCGAGCCCAACGTCACCACCACGGTGATCGCTGACGAGATGAACATCAGTCCGGGCAATCTGTATTACCATTTTCGCAATAAGGACGCGATCATCGAGGAAATCTTCCGCGCGTTCGAGCACGAAATCGAGGATACGTTGGCGGTGCCGGAACGGCGCGCACCTGACGTCGAAGACACCTGGCTGTTCCTGCACATCCTGTTCGAACTCGTCTGGAAATACCGTTTTCTCTACCGCGATCTGAACGACTTGTTATCGCGCAACCGCACCGTCGAGATCCACTTCAGGCGGATTCTCGAGCACTCGGTGCGCACCGCCACGCGGCTATGCGAGGGCATGGTAGCCGTCGGCCAGATGCGCGCCGACGAGCACCTAATCGAAGCTCTGGCGACCAATATGGTGGTGGTGTCGACCTACTGGCTATCCTACGAATACGTGCGCGAGCCGCGCAAACCGGTGGAAGACCTTGCGCTCGGGCGCGGGGTCTATCAGGTGATGGCGCTGGTGGCGCCTTACTTCCAGGGCGACGCGCGCGCGCTGTTCGAAAAACTCGCCGAGCAATATCTCGGGGAATAGAGGCGGCTGGGACTCTGCCGGGCCGCGAACGGTGCTGCCGAACGAAGGCCCCCGAGGTGGCCAGCGAACGCCGGCAACGGTTTGCGGGCGCGCAATCCGATGTGTTGAACCAAGGAGACGACCATGGCGAAATGGACTGCATTCCCGCACGCGGACAAGGCGTATGCCTACACGCAGGCGACGCTGAAGAAGAACTGGGACCGGCTGCACCGGGGCGACTGTGAACCCTTTCCCAAGGACACCAAGGTGCAGAATGCCTGGATCGCCTACCACGCGGGAGAGTTCGAACAGGCGGCCGAGCTGGGATTGAAGGCCGGCGCTGCCGGCTATAACGCCGCCGACAAGGCCGTCTGCATCTACGCCAATTACCTGGAAAAGTCGGAGGCGAGGAAACTTAAGCTGTATGAGGAAGCTGCGGCGCGCTGCGAGGAACTGCAGAAAAAGGAGCCGAAAAATGTCAACGCCTATTATCTGCACGCCTATGCGCTCGGGCGCTACAGCCAGGGGATTTCCGTCGTCAAGGCGCTGTCGCAGGGGCTGGGCGGCAAGGTCAAGGCCAGCCTGGAGCAGGCGCTCAAGCTGGAGCCGAGGCACGCCGATGCCCACATCGCCCTGGGTACCTACCACGCCGAAATCATCGACAAGGTCGGCAGCCTGATCGGCGGCATGACCTACGGCGCGAACAAGGAAACCGGCATAGCGCACTTCGACCAGGCGCTCAAGCTCAACCCGGATTCGGCGATCGCCCGCATCGAATACGCCAACGGCATGATCATGCTGCTGGGAAAGGCCAAAATGAAAGACGCGGAGAAGTTCTACGTGGACGCCGCGAAATGCAAACCCGTGGACGCAATGGAACGTCTGGACGTGGAACTGGCGAAGTCGGAACTGGAGGATTGAGACGCCAGACCGATCTCCAGATCCGTACGCACGCCCGCAGATTGGGCGTCCCCGGGCTCGGTCCAAGCTATCCGGGTGCCAAGACTCTTCACTCGGCAAACAGCCGCAACGCCAATACCGGCGCGGCTTTTCAGCCGACTATCCTTTTATCGCAGCCCGCAGCAGCGCGCGCATTTCTTCGGCGCGGTGCTCGTCATAGCCGCCGCGCTCCAATCCCAGAGTAATCGAGCGTAGCGCCAGCTCGCAATAGAGATGCAATGCATCGGGACCGATGCGAGACAGACTCTCGAGGTGCTTCTCCAGTGTGCCGACGTCGCCGCGCGAATAGGTGCCGGCCAGCCCCTGCGCCAGACCCGATCGCTCCACCCCGGCCGCGGTGCCGCGCAGCAGCGGCAGCAGCGCGCGCACAGCGTCCTCGCGGCTTACGCCGAAGGTTTGCCATAGATCTGCCGCCTCCTTGAGCAGGGTGATGACGAACCCGGCGGCGTAGTGGGCGCCCGCGTGGTAGCGCGCGCGGCACCCGGGCGGCAGGCGGATCGTCGGGCAACGCAGGGCCGCCGCGAGCAGTTCCAATTGCGACGACAGCGGCGCAGCGGCCTCGATGGCGACAGTGCAGCCGGGCAGACCGGCGAGCGCCACGTCCGGATCGGCAAACAGCTGCAGCGGATGAAAACCGCCGATCGCAGCGCCGGCGCGCGCGGCCGGCTCGAGCACCGAAACCTCGGTCGCGCCGCTGCAGTGGACCACGGCCGTTCCCTGCCGCCACCTGACGCTGGCGGCGACCGCGGCAATCGCATCGTCGGGAACGGTGATGAAGACCAGATCGGCGCTATCGACGACATCCTGAGCATCCGTACTCGCCCGGCAACCCGCAATCCTGGCCGCCAGCTGCTCGGCCGAAGCCAGGCTGCGGCTGGCGGCGGCGGTGATGTTGTGTTTGCTCTGCGCCAGGCCCCAGGCGAGGCCTTTGGCTACGCGGCCGGCGCCGATGAAGCCGATGCGGGGCGGAATCGGATTTTGCCGTTGCATATGGTTCACCTCCCGCGGTAGCCGTTGCGCCGTTCTGGCTCGATCGCGCAGCTACATCCAGTTCGATCGCGTTGCGCAACCACGATACGTTCTTTCACCTGCACCGACGGCGCGCCGGCGAGCGCGACCCCTGCGCCACGGGCAGGCGCGCCAGCGCACAAGACCAGAGCGCGCGCATCGGCGCCTGCCGCGGTCGCATCGGGGGAGACTGCAATACCATGAAATCAGGCTGCAGCTTGCCTTCGGCGCGAGCGGCGCTTCTTCCCTACCACCGGCGCCGCCCGCGGCTCGGCATTCTGCTGTTCGGGCGGATCGAGCAACAGCGTCAGCACCAGCTGCTCGAACTCGGGCGCGAAGCGATTGACGATGGTGTGCGGGTCGGGCACGAATTTCTTGTCGGTCATCAGCCCGAACTGCACGCCGTCGTGGTAGGACAGGATGGATACCCCCATGCCGACGTTGCCCGACTGCGGTACCCAGACCATCTGCTGCGAGAGCTTCGCCCCGGCGAGATACAGCGGCTGCTGCGGCCCGGGAACATTGGTCATTACCGCAGTGCCCTTGTCCGAGAGCATGGACATCACCTGCTCCTGCACCGACTGCGGGCACATGCCGACGACGCCGAGGATGCCCAAGGCCACCAGCGCCTGATACGAGCCCTTCAGCTCGAGCATGCGCCGGCGCACTTCGTAGAGCCGCATGAAGGGGTGCTCGATGCCGACCGGAAGCACCAGCGCCACCAGGCCGAAACGATTGCCGAGTTGATGCTCGTCCCCGGGCGCGCGCAGGTTCACCGGCACGAAGGCACGGACCTCCACGCCTTCGACTGCATCGCCCTGGTCCACCAGGTACTGGCGCAACGCGCCGCAGACGCAGGACAGCAGAATATCGTTGACCGAACAGTCCAGCACCCTGCCGACCGCCTTGATCTCGCCAAGCGGCATCGGCTCCGACCAAGCGACTCGCTTTGCCACACCGGTCTTGCCCTTGAAGCGCGTCGGCGAATCCTCCGGCATGGTTGCAAGGAAGACCAGCTCGCCGGCGATGGCCGCGGCAAACCTGGCGTAGTCGAACATCTTCTCCGGATTAGCAAGCAGATGGAGGGAAGTGACGCCGGCCTTGCCCGAGAGGCGGATTGCCGTCGCCAGCGTATCGCCCATCGGCGCGATGATGCGCTGCCAGAAGTCGTCCGCGTCGCCGTCCTTGGCGTCGTCGTCCACCCAAGGCGTGGCGGCGCCTTCCTCCGGCGCATCGCGGGATGCGTCGGTGAGGGATTGCAACACTCCCATCAGCGCGATGCCGTCCGCGATACAGTGGTGGAAGCGCGCCACGAGCGCAGCCCCGCCGTCGTAGTTTTCGACCAGCTGAAACTGCCACAACGGTTTGCCATGGTCCAGGCTCTGGCTGATCTGGCCTGCCACATAGGTTTCCAACTCGCTCTTTCCGGCTTTGCCCGGCAGCGATACGCGCAGCACATGCGAATCGATGTCGAAATTCTGGTCGAGTTCCCACCAGGTGCCTGATGCGTCCTGCACTACCCGCTGACGAAAGCGCCGGTAGTGCAGCAAGCGAAATTCGAGGGTGCGCTTCAGGCGCGCGAACTTGACCGGACTGCTGAACATCAGCACGCCGACGATCAGCATCAGGTTGGTCGGGGTGTCCATCCGCAACCACGCGGTGTCCACGCTCGACATCCGCTCGCGCTTGGCCATCAAGGTCGCTCCGGAGAAACAAGGCCGTTGCCGCGCCGCGGCGTGACCGGGGCGCGAGGGAGATCTGGAGTCAAGGTATTGTGATTCAACGCAGGGCGGCAGCCATTACCAGGAATCCGCATCAGAATCTCTTTCGTCTTTTCCAGGGAAAGCGAGCCGGGGCTGGATGACGCTCTCTCCTGCATATGATACCTTAGCCGCGAATTGCAATGGCCGAGAACCCGGAGGAAACATGTCAGACCTGCAGAAACAATTCGAGACCGCCGCGGCCGATTCCAGGAATCTGGACGAGCGCCCGGACAACGACACCCTGCTCAAGATCTACGCGCTGTACAAGCAGGGATCCGCCGGGGATGCGGCGGGAAGCCGCCCGGGCTTCGCCGACATGATAGGCCGCGTGAAGTACGACGCGTGGGCCGCGCTCAAGGGGCTGTCCAGGGAAGACGCGATGCGGCAGTACGTAGCGCTGATCGATTCGCTCAAAGGCTGAGGCGGACTTGCCGGGCGCCGGCCGGCTCATGGTGCTGCGCGCGCACGCGTCTCACGTCGGATTGCGATGCTGCGGCTGCAGCCCATTGATCGAGCGTTGAATGAACACATCGGTAATCTGTTGCACGCGCCGCCGCACCACCCGCTCCACAAACAGCCTGACAGCCGGATTCGGAATCAGTTTCAAACCTACCGGCTTGGGCAGAGTGGCTGTTATCCGAACGTCATACTTGGCGTTTGTGCACAGGCCAGCGGATTGAAGGGTCAATCGGCTCGAGTAGTCTCCCTGGCCGGTAAGCGAACCGAGAGTCGCCCTGGAAGCGACAGCCGGAATTCCCTTCAACGGCGTCACGTAGAGGATGTCTTCGCCTTCGTCGAACCGCGCCTGTATGTCACTGTATAAATCGACACGATAGACCCCGGCCTCGACGGCGCTGTAGCGAATCCGGTGCTGGTTCTGCGCATAGGTCTTGATCAGGAAAAGGTCGGGCAGGTACTGAAGCATTTGCCGGAAATCGCGGAAATGCGCCTTGGTTGTCGGCAAGTCCGCGGGAAGGGTGAACGCGCGCCGGGCAGACACGGCGATGCTTATCATCGGTCCGGAGGAAACTCGTTTCGGCACTGATCGAAACCCGTAGATTGAACCGCCCCCGTCAGGGGACTTTTTCTTCGCCCCTGGCCGGCATAGGCGGTCCTGCCCATGAATAGAACGCTGATTCGCAGACCAGGCAGGGGCGCGGAATCTGCGGCACTTGGAACGGGTCTTGATACTGGCAGGTTGGCGTACGTCGGTCAATGGTCGCAAACCGCCCCAGGTCGTACGTTCCCCGGCGCTCGGCGACCGGATTCAGACCACCGGGCTGTGTTATCGCTAAGAGCCCGTTGCAAAATGAAACTCTTGCGACGGGCCGAATTGGCGCGGCATGACGGGATTCCTCTCCTCATGTTGAAGCAACCAAGGAGACTCTGAACAAGGGCGCGCGCTTTAGCGCGGGATATGACAACGATCAATAAGCCGGTCTGCAATTTCCGCTACAAAGCATGTTGTGGCAATCAAATTGGCGGGGAGAGGCCGGCAAGTGGAAAACGAGCAGAAGATCCGTATCCTCATCATCGAGGATGACGTCGGCTTTCGCGACCTGCTGCGCATCCATCTGTCGCTGGCTGGCTACGCGCCGGAAATGGCCGAAGACGGAGTCGAAGGCGGCAGGGCGTTGCTGGCGCGCCCGCCGGACCTGGTCCTGTGCGACCTCAACATGCCGTTCATGGGCGGCTTCGAACTGCTTTCGTTGATGCGCACCGACGAGCAGACTGCGTCGATTCCGGTGATCCTGCTTTCCGGCCGCAGTGACGGCGATACCATGGCGAAGGCGATGCAACTCGGAGCCGCGGATTTCCTGACCAAGCCGGTAACGCTGGAGGTGCTGATGCAATCGATTCACGCTTGCCTGGCGAAAGGCGGCCGCAAGGCTGCCGAATTGCGGTCCGCTTAAGCGGATCGTGTTGGACGGCCGGTAAGGCGCCGGCACGACAATCAACCTAGAAAGAAGGAAGCAGATCATGGCGAACAAACGCAAGGGACTGGCTGGCGCTATGTCCGAGAACCACCTCGCGGCGACGGTCCGCGAATCCGCGCAGCAGATTTGGCTGGCCGGACTGGGTGCGTTCTCAACGGCCCGGAAAGAGGGTAACAAGGTGTTCGAGGCACTGGTCAAGGAAGGCCGGGTGATCCAGTCCCTCGCCGAGAAGGCGGCCGTGGCCCGGTTTAATGTAGCGGCGGCCAGGGCCACTGGGACGCGGCGCAGGCTCGAGCACGTCCTTGAAGATAGCGTCGCCCGCTCGTTGAAGCGCTTTGGCGTCCCGACGAAGAAAGGTGTCGACTCCCTATCGAAGCGCATCGTCGCACTGACCGCGCTGATCGACAAGATAACGGCAGACGTTTCGCGCAAGCGGGCTGCCGCGAAGTCCGCCGCAAGCGGCACTAGGACTGCACCGCGTCGCGCATCAGCCAGGTGAACTGCGGGTCGATCGCGTGCCGCGCAGGTTCGGCGAGCAACACGATCGGGGTGATCGGCGCCTGAATCAGGACGGAGATGAAAGCCAATGGTGTATCCGCTCGTACACGTCTCTGCGATCGAGCAAGTCCAGGTGGTGCATGCCATACGCAATCCACCGCTGTGACGGCGGAATAGCCAATTTCAGCCTGGGATTCGCGTGCTGCCCGAGCGCGCTGCGCAAGGGCACGATTCCGTCACCGAGGGCTCGGCCGCTCCGAGGGGCCGTTCTCTTTGCAATAGAAGCTCCAATGGCGTAGCACTGCACTGCCTGCGGCAGCGGCACGGCGAGCCGTTCGTCCTTCGAGCGCGCGAAGCGGTCACGGTGTTCCCAGTCCTCATCCACCAGGCTGCCGTAGCGCAGGTCGGTAATGCCGGCGCTGCGAATCTTCCCGAGACGAGCGAACGCGGCCGAATACGGGCTGGCCCCCAGAATGACATCCACCCAGTTGCCGCCGCGTTCCAGCGGGGCGCCATGGTGTGGCGTACCGAGGAAGACGATCTTGCCTAGGTGCCGCAACCAATCGTGTCCCGCAAGCCGGCCGTAGTGGCAGGCGCTGCGGGCAAGCAGCCCGCCCATGCTGTGCCCGATGATGACCAGCTCCTGCACCGGCACCGGCCAGGCATGCAGCAACTCCTCCAACAGGCTGGCAAAAGCGCGGCCGTTGATGGAAACGTGAAGGCCGCTGTTATAGTGCAGATACACCGGCGTGAACGCGGCGTCGGCGGCCAGGGCCGCGCCATGGTCGTGCCCCCTGCGCCGCCAACGCAGATCATTCATGCACAGCCCATGCGCGAGCAGGAGAATTTTGCCGCTAGGCTGAGGGATCGCCGCAGCCAGGGCCCGGCTTGTCAGTTCAAGCGGCTGCCCGTCGCGGCGCAGGCGCATGGGGATCGCCAGCGGGTTGCCGCTGACAGCGATGTGATCGCCCAGGACACCGTTCAGCGCCGCAAGCACGGCTTCGCGCTCAGTCGAAGAGGGCACGTCACCGAAGAGCGGAATGAGTTGCGCGAGCACCGCATCGATCCCGCCACCCGCCAGGCGGGTCAGGCCCCGGATACTTCGGTAAACCAGCCCGGTGATACCCGTCGTGCGCTCCTGCGTAGCCGCGCCAAAAACCCCCGGAACGCGGGCGATGTTGCGGTGCATGTTCTCGACCAGGTCCGTCAGCCCGATAGTCGCATCCACGGCGAGCCGGCTGTACCCACGAAGGTCGGAGAGGTGAACATGGGACTTCACGGTCATGTCATCGCCACTGGTGGATCGGGAAAGGATCTCGGAAGCGTCCAACGCGCTCGATCAGCCGCGCGCCGGCCGCACTTGGCAGTTGCTCTAAAATGAGCGGACAAAGGCGCAAAAGGAAGGGCCACGCCCGTTCATTGCCCCGTCATGCTCCCCTGGACCAGGCTTCCTTTCAGCCGTTCGGAAACGGCCTCTTAGGATGGCATTGTCAGGTTAAACGGCTCGTGATGCAATTGGCGCGAACGACCCGCATCCTCGCCATTTCCGCGGCCGGTTACCCATGATCGATAAGCTTGATTTTTGACAAAGCATCGACGCCAAGACCAGGCAAGAATTGACACTGACGAGCAGAATGTCGTCCGACCCGGGCGCGGGTTACGGACCCGGCGTTCGACCCATCCGGATCACTCTGCACATGGCGTGAACAACCCGCCGGTTACTCATGGGGAGGAGACATGGACAAGATCTGGCTGAAGCAATACCCCGCAGGCATCCCGGCCGAAGTGGATCTCCACGAGTACGCTTCGCTGCAGGACATACTGGAGAAGACCTGCGCGCGCTTTCGCGAGCTGCCGGCCTTCAGCAACATGGGGGCAACGCTCACCTATTCTCGGCTCGATGCCGCAACGCGCGATTTCGCCGCCTATCTGCAAAGCGTGCTGAAGTTGCCGAAAGGCGAGCGGATTGCGATCATGATGCCCAATCTGCTGCAGTATCCGGTGACCATGTTCGGGGCATTGCGCGCGGGCCTGACGGTGGTCAACTGCAATCCGCTCTACACGGCGCGCGAACTCGAGCACCAGCTGAAGGACTCCGGCGCCACGACCATTGTCGTGCTGGAGAATTTCGCGCATACGCTGCAGCAAGTGATCGACAGGACCGCGATAAGGACCGTCATTACGACCCAGGTCGGCGACCTGCTGCCGCCGGCGAAGGCACTCGTCACCAACCTCGTCGTCAAGTACGTCAGGCGCATGGTCCCCGATTGGCGCATCGAAGGCGCAATCAGCCTCAAGGAGACGCTCGCCGCCGGCAGAAGCCGCGATCTCGCGCCGGTGCCGCTGGGCCACGATGATGTGGCCTTCCTGCAATACACGGGTGGAACGACGGGCGTAGCCAAGGGCGCCATCCTCACGCACGGCAACATGGTGGCCAACCTGCAGCAGACCTCCGCGTGGATCGCGATGGACCTGGCCGAAGGCGCCGAGACCACAGTCATCCCGCTGCCGCTTTATCATATCTTGTCGCTCACCGTGAGCATGATTTTTTTCAAGATCGGAGCTCACCTGGTGCTGATCACCAATCCACGCGACCTGCCCGGCTTCATCAATGAACTCAAGAGAGTGAAATTCACCGCGATTGTCGGCGTCAATACGCTGTTCAACGCGCTGCTCAATACGCCGGGTTTCGTCGACGCGGCGGGGCGTACGCTCAAGCTGGCTTTTGCCGGCGGCATGCCGGTGCAGCACGCCGTCGCCAAGCGCTGGGAAGCCGTCACCGGAGCGCCGCTGATAGAGGGCTACGGGCTCACGGAAGCCTCTCCGGTCGTCACCGGCAACCCGCTTAACATTCCGGAATGGACCGGAACGATCGGGCTTCCGATTCCGTCGACAGAGGTCAGCATTCGCGACGAAGCGGGCAATGAACTGTCGATTGGCAGTGTAGGCGAGATCTGCGTGCGCGGGCCCCAGGTGATGAAGGGCTACTGGAACCAGCCCGCGGAGACCAAGAAGGCGTTTATCGACGGGTGGTTGCGCACCGGCGACCTGGGTTCCATGGACGAGAGGGGCTATTTTAGAATTACCGACCGCAAGAAGGACATGGTTCTGGTCTCCGGTTTCAACGTCTATCCGAGCGAAGTGGAGGACGTGGTCATGTTGCAACGGGTTCTCAACCAATGCGTCACGCACGCACGATCCTGGGTTTCGCCAAGCCGGGATCATGCTACGCCGATGCACTTGCACTTTCCTGTCCCTTCCGCGCGCGCAGCAACCGGGCGAGATCCAGCACCACCTGCGC
>JADGRR010000522.1 GCA_017880745.1 Burkholderiales bacterium | reverse complement strand
GTGCTAAGGATTGCCTTGAAACCCAAATGGAACTGACATAGAAATGGAACCAACTCAGCGACCGATAACCATCCTGATCGCCGCGCTCGGCGGCGAAGGCGGCGGGGTGCTTGCCGACTGGATCATCGCCGCCGCGACGGCCGAGGACTACCCGGTGCAGAGCACCTCTATCCCCGGCGTGGCACAGCGCACCGGCGCGACTACCTACTATATCGAGCTATACCCGGCGCGCGCGGCGATGTTAGGCGGACGGCGTCTGGTGATGACGCTCGCGCCCGCTCCCGCCGACATCGACGTGATGCTCGCCTCAGAATTGCTCGAGGCCGGGCGTGCGCTGCTTAACGGCTATGTCACGCCCGAGCGCACCACGCTCATCGCGTCGACCCACCGCATCTACACTGTCGACGAAAAAATAGTGCTGGGCGACGGCCGCTTCGATAGCGAGCGCATTGTCGCGGCAGCCCAAGCGCTGGCCAAGCGCGCCATCCTCGCCGATTTCCACAAACTCGCAGCGAATGCGGGAGCCATGATCAACGCCGTGCTGTTCGGCGCGCTCGCCGGTTCCGGCACGCTGCCGCTGCCGCGAGCCGCGTGCGAGGAGGCCATACGCAGCGCCGGCAAGGGAGCCGAGGCGAGCATCCGGGGTTTTGCGCTGGGCTACGCCGCCGCGGGCGGCTCGACCTCCGTTGCTGGCGGACCAGCGGCGGCCGCAGGCGCGCCGGCCGCGCCCGGCATTGAAACCTGCGCGGAAGCGCGTTCCCTCGCCGAGCGCGTGCGCCAGACCTTCCCCGCCGAGGTGCACGAGATGGTCGAACAAGGCGTGGCGCGCGTCGCCGACTTCCAGGACCGCGACTACGCCGCCCTGTATCTGGATCGGCTCGAGCCGATCGTGAAGCTGGACAAGGGGCAAGCCGGGGCTGACAGCTGGAAACTCACCCGCGAAACCGCGCGCTTTCTCGCGCTGTGGATGAGCTACGAGGACGTGATCCGGGTCGCCGACCTGAAATCGCGCCGCAGCCGCTTCGAGCGCGTGCGCGCCGAGGTCCAAGCCAAGCCGGGCGAGCCGGTGCGCATCATCGAGTACCTGAAACCAGGCGTGGAGGAAGTTGCCGCGCTGCTGCCCGCCGGCCTGTCCAGGCGTCTCGTCGCCTGGGCCAAAAAGCGCGGTCTCATGCACAAGCTGAACCTGGGCCTGCACGTCAATACCACCAGCGTGACCGGTTTTCTGATGCTGCGCTCGCTCGCCGTATTGCGGCCGCTGCGCCGCATGAGCGCGCGCTATGCAGAGGAGCAGGCGCTGATCGAGCGCTGGCTCTCCGCCATCGCCGCCGCGCCTGAGCCGGACCTCGCCCTGGAAATCGCGCTCTGCGGCCGGCTGATCAAAGGCTACGGCGATACCAACCGGCGCGCCAAAGCGAATTTCCTGCGCATCTTCGATACCTTGGTGGAGGGCGGTGCCCTGGTCGAGGGCCGCACCCTGGCCGATCCGCAGGCTCGCGCGGGGGCCGTGCGCGCCGCGCGTGAAGGCGCTCTCGCCGACCCCGAGGGTCGCGGCCTCGAGGCGACGCTTGCGATGCAAGGCATTGCGCCGCTGCCGCCGCAACCGAAAATCATCCAATTCATGCGCCGGCCGGGCGCCAAGCGCAAGGCAGCGTAGGACCAGGACGGCGTAGGGAAAAAGGGGGCTCTGCCCCCATTAGGTCCCGCGGCAATCAGCTTTCAGAAAAGAGGTTTACATGGAACGACAGTTCAACGCGGAGATCGAGTCGCTCAAACTCGGCGCCGGCGAAACCTTCCACGGCGAAGGCATACTCGCCGTGACCAAGGCGCTGCTGCAGTCGGGCGTGTCCTATGTCGGCGGCTACCAGGGCGCGCCGGTGTCGCACCTGCTCGACGTCATGGTGCAGGCGCGCGATTACATGAACGAACTGGGTGTGCACGTCGAGGCCTGCACCAACGAAGCATCGGCCGCGGCCATGCTCGGCGCCTCCATCAACTATCCGGCCCGCGGCGCCGTGACCTGGAAGTCCATTGTCGGCACCAATGTCGCCTCCGACGCGCTCACCTATCTGTCCAGCGCGGGCGTTCTCGGCGGCGCGCTGATCGTGGTGGGGGAAGATTACGGCGAGGGCGCGAGCGTGGCGCAAGAACGCACCCAGGCGGTGGCGCTGAAGTCGTCGCTGTGGATGCTCGATCCGCGGCCGAACCTCGCCACCATCGCCAATCTGGTGGAAAGGGGCTTCGAGCTGTCGGAAGCTTCCAACACCCCGGTGATCATGGATCTGCGCATCCGCGCCTGCCACGTACACGGCAGCTTCGTCGCCGGCGCCAACCGCGCGCCTGTGGTCTCGACGCGCCATCTGCTGGACGACCCGGCGGTGTTCGATTACGAGCACATCGCGCACCCGCCTGCCACCTTCCGCCAGGAGAAACTAAAAATGGGCGTGCGCCTGCCCGCGGCGCGCAAGTACATCCGCGAGCACAAACTGAACGAACTTTTTTCCGGAAACGAAACCGGCGTCGGCATCATCTGCCAGGGCGGGCTGCACAACAACCTGCTGCGCGCGCTGAAACTGCTCGGGCTGGCCGACGATTTCGGCAACAGCCGTATCCCCATTCTCGCGCTCAACGTAGTCTATCCGCTGGTGCCCGAGGAAATCACCGGCTTCTGTTCAGGCAAGAGCGCGGTGCTGGTAGTGGAAGAGGGCCAGCCCGAATTCATCGAGCAGGACATCGCCACCCTGCTGCGCCGCGCGGCCGAAGAACCGGGCATGGAGCACCTCGCGCAGACGAAGCTCCGCGGCAAAGACGTACTGATTATGGCGGGAGAATATACCGCCGAAGTGATCGTGCACGGGCTCGCGCGCTTTCTCACCGTACACGCCGCGCACCTGGACATTTCATCCGGGGTGCGCTGGCACGAGGCGGCGGACGCCGCGCGCGCGCGCGCGGCCGAAATG
>JADGRR010000521.1 GCA_017880745.1 Burkholderiales bacterium | reverse complement strand
ACGGCGTCGAGGCGGTGACAGAAATCAAGCGTCACTATCCGGATGTGAAAATCCTTGTCATCAGCCTTCACCGCGAGCATGAATTCAAGCATCGGTGCCGCGCAGCCGGGGCGGCCGGCTATGTCGTGAAGGATGCGATTCATGACCAATTGCGCGACGGTATTCGCGCCGTATTGGGCGGCAAGACCTACGTGGGCGCGGATGTTCTGGACGAGATGTTCTCGGATTATATGGTTGGTTCTGTTGCGACAAACAAAGACCCCGCTTGTTTCTTGCATTGAGCGGCACCGTCAACAAGCGCGAGTTTCCCGCTTTGCCCCGGTTCGACCAGCCAAAGGCTGCGCCAACCGCTTGCGCATCCCATTGACCGGACCGCACCCCCGCGTCCGTTCATGGCTCCAGGCGGCCTTCGGCGACAGCGTGACAGGCAACCGCGCCGCCTGAGGCGAGTATCTGCAGTACCGGCCGCTCGGTACGGCAACGCTCGTCGGCGTGCGGGCAACGCGGATTGAACGCGCAACCGGTGGGTGGATCGAGCGGGTTGGGAACCTCGCCTGCGACCGGAATGCGCGCCTTGCCGGTCATCTGCAGGTCCGGAATCGCGTCGATCAGCATGCGCGTGTAGGGATGGCGCGGGCGCTCGAACAGTTGTTTCGCGTCATTGATCTCGACCAGCCTGCCGAGGTACATCACGCCGACCCGCGTCGCGATGTGCGCCACCACCGCGAGGTTGTGCGAAATGAACAGGTAGGTGAGGCCGAGGCGGTCCTGCAGATCCTTCATCAGGTTGAGGATCTGCGCCTGCACCGAGACATCCAGCGCGGACGTCGGTTCGTCGCACACCAGGAACTCGGGGTTGGAGGACAGCGCGCGCGCAATCGAGATTCGCTGACGCTGGCCGCCGGAGAATTCGTGCGGGTACTTGTCGCCGTCCTCCGGCGACAGCCCCACCTGCGTGAGCAACTCCGCAACGCGCGCGGCGAGCGTTGCCCGGCTGGCGACGAGGCCGTGGGCGGTGATCGGCTCGGCGACGATGGCGCGCACGCGCCATCGCGGGTTGAGGCTCGCATAGGGATCCTGGAAGATCATCTGCATGCGCCGGCGCAGCGGTGCCGAAGCCGAGTCGGCGAGATCGGCGCCGTCGAAGATGATGCGCCCGCGCGACGGCGGGTGCAGCCCGACGATCATCCGGGCGACGGTGGATTTGCCGCAGCCCGATTCGCCGACCAGCCCGAGGGTTTCGCCTTTGCGGATCGAAAACGACACGTCATCCACCGCGCGCAAAGTGCGCCGCGGCTCGCGTTCCAGCACACGGTTGAGCCAGGGGCGCGAAACGTCGAAATCGCGCCCGGCATTTTCCACCCGCAGTAGGCTTTGGTCAGCGCGATCTGTCATACAGCCAGCATGCCGCGAAATTGCCGCCGGCCGGAAGCGGCGACGGGCGCTCCACGGTGCACCGGGCGAAGCGCTCCGGGCAGCGCGGATTGTAGGCACAGCCCGGCGGGATCGCGTTCAGGCGCGGCATCGCCCCGTCTATCTGCGCCAGCCTCTCGCGTCCTTCCCCCAGCTTGGGAATCGAGCTCATCAGTCCGCGGGTATAGGGATGGCGCGGCGCGTGGATCACCTCGCGCACCGGCCCGATTTCCGCCAGGCGCCCGGCGTACAGCACCGCCACGCGGTCGGCCGTCTCGGCGATTACACCCATGTCGTGCGTGATCAGCATCACCGCGGTATCGTGCTCGGCCGCGAGCCGCTTCAAGAGCGTGATGATCTGCGCCTGGATGGATACGTCGAGCGCCGTGGTCGGCTCGTCGGCGATGATCAGCCGCGGCCGTCCGGCGAGCGCAAGCGCGATGACCACCCGCTGGCGCATGCCGCCGGAGAACTGGTGCGGGTACTGATCGAGCCGCAGCTCGGGCGCCGGGATGCCGACCTCGGCCAGGAGATCGATCGCGCGGCGGCGCGCAGCAACGCGGCCGGTCTGCAGATGGATGTCGATGGTTTCCACCAGCTGCTCGCCGATGGTGAACAGCGGGTTGAGCGAG
Organism: Burkholderiales bacterium; assembly: GCA_017880745.1. Lineage (GTDB taxonomy): Bacteria > Pseudomonadota > Gammaproteobacteria > Burkholderiales > SG8-39 > 2-12-FULL-64-23. The sequence continues at coordinate 915 of JADGRR010000521.1, read as the reverse complement.
GTGAGCGGATCCTGAAAGATGGCGCCGATGCGTTTGCCGCGGATGCGGCGCATGGCCTCGGCGGGAAGATTGTCGATGCGCTCGCCTTCGAGCCGGATCTCGCCCGCGGCGATGCGGCCCGGCGGCTCGAGCAGGCCGATGATGGCCATGCCGGTGAGCGATTTGCCGGCGCCCGATTCGCCCACCACGCCCAGCATCTCGCCCGGCGCGATTTCGAACGACAGGTCGTCCACGGCGCACAGCGTGCCCTGGCGCGTGGGAAACTCGACACGCAGCCTGCGCACCTCGAGCAGCGGGGCACTCATGTCAGGATGTTCCCCGGAACGCCGCACGGCGCGATGCAGGGTAGCGAAATGGCCGGCAGCACATCAGCGCAGCTTCGGGTTGAGCGCATCGCGCAGCCAGTCCCCCAGCAGGTTCACCGACAGTATCAGCACCACCAGCGCCGCGCCCGGGAACACGGTGATCCACCATTCGCCCGACAGCAGAAAATCGTTGCCGACGCGGATCAGCGTGCCGAGGGAGGGCCGCGTCGGCGGCACGCCCACGCCGAGGAACGACAGCGTCGCCTCGGTAATGATTGCGGTGGCGATATGGATCGTCGCGATGACCAGCACCGGACCCATCACGTTCGGCAGCACATGCCGCAGCATGATCGAGGCGGAGCTGCGGCCAATCACGCGGGCGGCCTGCACGTACTCCTTGTTGCGCTCGACCAGGGTCGAGCCGCGCACAGTGCGCGCGTACTGCACCCAGCCCGAAACGCCGATGGCGAGGATCAGCACGTAGACCGCGATCTCGTCCTGCGCGTCGCGTGGAAGCGCGACGCGCGCCACGCCATCGATCAGGAGCGCGATCAGGATCGCCGGGAAGGACAGCTGGACGTCGGCCACGCGCATGATGAACGCATCGAGC
>JADGRR010000520.1 GCA_017880745.1 Burkholderiales bacterium | reverse complement strand
TCGGCTGGGATTCGTGCGACATCATCATCGTCACCGGCGACGCCTACATCGATCATCCGAGTTTCGGCATGGCGCTGGTGGGACGGCTCCTCGAAGCTCAGGGGTTCCGCGTCGGCATCATCAGCCAGCCCGACTGGCACTCGGCCGAGGATTTCAAGCGGCTGGGCAAACCAAACCTGTTCTACGGCGTCACCGCCGGCAACATGGATTCGATGGTCAACCGCTATACCGCCGACCGGAAAATCCGCTCGACCGACGCCTACACGCCGAACGCCGCGCCCGACAAGCGCCCGGACCACGCGGTCACCGTCTATTCGCAGCGCTGCCGCGAGGCCTATCCGGATGCGCCGCTCATCATCGGCAGCATCGAGGCGAGCCTGCGCCGCATCGCGCACTACGATTACTGGTCGGACAAGATGCGGCGCTCGATTCTGCCCGACGCGAAGGCCGATCTGCTGCTGTTCGGCAACGCCGAGCGCGCGCTGGTGGAACTCGCGCACCGCCTGGCCAAGGGGGAGAACATCAAGGCCATCCGCGACCTGCGCGGCAGCTCCTTCATGGTGCCGCACGGCTGGCGGCCGGAGGGCTGGACCGAGGCCGATTCGACCACGGTGGATACGCCGGGGGCGATCCATGCGCGTCCCGATCCGTACGCGATGACGCAGACGCCGCCTCCCGCGGCAGCAGCAGCGACGACGCCGACAACCCATACCATCCGCTTCCACAGCCGCGAGGAGCGTCTCGCGGCGCGCAAACAGGAGCGCGCCCGGACCGTGATCCGGCTGCCTTCCTACGAGCAGGTGAAAGACGACCCGGTGCTCGATGCCCACGCCTCGCGCACCTTCCACCTCGAATCGAATCCCGGCAATGCGCGCGCGCTGGTGCAGGCGCACGCAGATCGGGATGTCTGGCTCAATCCGCCGCCGCTGCCGCTCAGTACCGCCGAAATGGATCATGTCTACGGCCTCCCCTACGCGCGCGCGCCGCATCCGTCCTACGGCAACGCGAAAATCCCGGCGTGGGAAATGATCCGCTTCTCGGTCAACATCATGCGCGGCTGCTTTGGCGGCTGTACCTTCTGCTCGATCACCGAACACGAGGGACGCATCATCCAGAGCCGTTCGGAAGCATCGGTCCTGCACGAGATCGAGGAGATTCGCGACAAGACGCCCGGCTTCACCGGGGTCATATCCGACATCGGCGGGCCGACCGCCAACATGTACCGCATGGCGTGCAAGGATCCCGCAATCGAGTCTTCCTGCCGCCGCCTGTCCTGCGTCTATCCCGGCATTTGCGAAAACCTCGGCACCGACCACGCGCCGCTGATCGGGCTCTACCGCAAGGCGCGCGCGCTGCCCGGCATCAAGAAAGTGCTGATCGGCTCGGGCGTCCGCTACGACCTCGCCGTGCGCTCGCCCGAATACGTGAAGGAACTCGCGACCCACCACGTCGGCGGCTACCTGAAGATCGCGCCCGAGCATATCGAGGAAGGGCCGCTGTCGAAAATGATGAAGCCCGGAATCGGCAGCTACGACAAGTTCAAGGCGCTGTTCGACCGCTTCTCGCGCGAAGCGGGCAAGGAACAGTACCTGATCCCCTATTTCATCGCCGCGCATCCTGGCACCAGCGATGAAGACATGCTCGCGCTGGCGCTGTGGCTCAAGCACAACGGCTTCCGCCTGGACCAGGTGCAGACCTTCCTGCCCACGCCGCTCGCGCTGGCGACGACCATGTACCACACGGGCAAGAATCCGCTGCACAAAGTGTCGGCCACCTCGGAAGAAGTGAGCGTGGTGCGCGGCGCCCGCCAGCGCCGCGTGCACAAGGCGTTCCTGCGCTATCACGATCCGGAAAACTGGCCGCTGCTGCGCGAGGCGTTGCAGCGCATGGGCCGGTCCGACCTCATCGGCAACGGCAAGAAACACCTGATTCCCTCGTTTCAGCCAGCCGGAACAGGCAAAGTGCTGCAGCGCGCGGGAAGCCGGCAGCCGACGCGCCGCATTGCGCCGGTGCGCCGTGCCGCTGCCTCGGCAAAACCCGGCGCCAAACCGAAGCACGCTCGCCGACCTTAGCCCTCGGTCGTTCGGGCAGGCAGCGCGGCCGCTTACGCCAGCGGCCGGTACTCCGGAACCACGTAAGGCCCTTCCGGAATCACCGCGATGTGCGCATCGCCGCTGCGCCGCACGCTGGCGCGTATCGCGTCCGGCACCGAAGCCATCCTCTGCACTCCGGTAAGACGCACCGATTCCGCATTGAGCCCTTCGCTGTAAAGATGCACCGTACCCGAGCGCATCGGCTTCAACTGCATCTGCGTCTGCCACTCGTCGATGTCGGCGTAGCGCTTGGCACTGATGTCGGCCATGAAGCCATCGGGCCCGAGCCCGAGCAGCCGCTGCTGCGCCTCCACGTACTCGGGCGAGCCCATGCCTTCCGCGCACGCCGACACGATCAACAGGTCGCCGCCGGGCGCGAGGATGTCGATCGGCGCGACCATGCCCTTGACCGTTTGGTAATAGGTCTTGTCCAGCGGGTAGCCGGCGGCGCTGGTGACCACCGTGGAGAACTTGCGCGCGACCGGCACCACCGCGTAACGGCGGATGAAGTCCACCGCCAGCAAATGGCTTTGCACCACTTCGCCGAAGTTTACGAACGACAACCGGCGGTGCTCGTCGATGACCGTGTTCAAGGCCAGCGCGTGACCCAGCTTGCGCATGATTTCGAGTTGTTCTTCGTGCAGCGGGTTGCCCTCGAGCACGCAATTGGCGGCGCGCGGATGGGCCATGAAGCGCGCGCTGTGGAACGTGGTGATGGTGTCCTTGTGCGCGACCCCCGGAGCGATCACCTTGCGCCCGCCCGAGTAACCCGCCATGAAGTGCGGTTCTACGAGGCCGGTGGCGATGCGCACATCGGCCTCGACGAAACGCCGGTCCAGCTTCACCGGCGTGCCGCGCGAGGTGGCGCCCA
>JADGRR010000519.1 GCA_017880745.1 Burkholderiales bacterium | reverse complement strand
GGCGTATTTGAAGACGTCACGGCTAAAGCGGGCTTGCGCGGGAAGGGGTTCAGCATGGGCGCGGCCGCCGCGGACTACGACAACGATGGCTACCCCGATCTGTTCGTCGCCGGCGTGAAGCATAATGCCCTGTATCACAATCGCGGCGACGGGACATTCGAAGAGGTCACGGCCAAGGCGGGGATTCACGACGAGCCCTGGTCGGTGGCGGCGGGCTGGTTCGACTATGATGGCGATGGGTTTCTGGACCTGTTCGTGGTGAACTACGTGGAGTGGAATCCGGACACCGAGCAGGTGTGCAAGGATCCCCAGTCTGGCCAGGTTGTACACTGTCATCCCAAGTTCTACAAGGGACTCCCCAATACGCTGTATCACAACAACGGCGATGGCACATTCACGGACGTATCGGCAGAGGCCGGCATCCGCGCATGCATCGGAAAGGGCATGAACGTGGCCTTCGCCGACTATGATGGCGATTGCCGCCCGGACGTGTTCGTCACCAATGACAGCATCCCCAATTTCCTATTCCACAACGATGGCAACGGGCATTTCACCGAGACCGCGGTCAAAGCCGGGGTGGCATTTAACGACGATGGCCGGGCGGTGTCTTCCATGGGGGCGGATTTTCGCGACCTGGACAATGACGGGCGGCCGGACCTCTTCGTCACCGCCCTGGTGAACGAGACCTTTCCGCTCTTCCGCAACCTGGGTAAGGGGCTGTTTGCCGATTTCACTTATCGATCGCGGGTGGGCGCGGCGACCATGATGCACACCGGTTGGGCGAACGGGATTTACGATTTCAACAACGATGGGCGCAAGGATCTGTTCTGTGCGAATGGCGATCTGGACGACAATGCCGAGGCCCTCTCCGGCCGCGCGGCGCGACAGCCCATCACGGTGCTGGTGCAGCAACCCGACCGGACCTTCGAATGGGCGGCACACGGGCCAATCGGGCGCTACCGCGGGGCGGCGTTCGGCGATTTCGACAACGACGGCCTGGTGGATGCGGTGGTCTCGCGCGTCGGGGAGAGACCGGTGTTCCTGCGCAACACGACGGCGAACGGCAATCACTGGCTGGGGTTGAAGCTGGTGGGGCGGCGCAGCAATCGCGATGGCATAGGGGCCTGGATCAAGATCGAGACTCCGGCCGGCCCGCAGTGGAACCACGTCACCACGTCGGTGGGGTACGCCAGCTCGAGCGACGTTCGCGTACACTTCGGGCTGGGTGGGGAGGATCGAGCGACGGTGGAGGTCCACTGGCCCAGCGGGCTGGTACAGCAGTTGGGAGAGGTGACGGGGGACCGCTACTTGACGGTCAGGGAACCCTGACGCAGATGCCGCTCGGCGGCTTCCGGCTTATCGAGCCGGAGGTAGACTTTGCCGAGCAGAAGGTGCGCGCGGGCGGATTGCGGATCGAGCGCCAAGGAGCGTTCCAGGTGAGAGGCTGCCTCGGAAATGCGGCCGAGGGAGAGCAGGACGCAACCGAGTTCCAGGTGCGCGCGGGCCGCGTCCGGATGACGTTTCAAGGCGCCTTCGAGCGGGGCGAGCGCCGATTCGGCTTTTCCCTGACGAAACAGGAAGACCGCATAGTCAATGTCTGGGTCGTCATTCGGCGAGGAGCTGCGATTCAGGCGCACAGCCTGTAGAAATGCGTCGCCGGCTTCGGTGGTTTGGCCCGACGCTTCGAGCGACAGCGCGAGGAGCCGGTATGCCTCACCGTTGCCGGGTTCCCCTTGGACTGTACGGCGGAGTACCTCGATGGCAGGTTGGAAGCGGTTGAGTAAGTAGAGCGTTCGTCCGTAATACAGGCAGGCATCGGGAAGCGAAGGTTGAAGTTTACATGCGTTACGGAACGGCGGCTCCGCGCGGTCATAGTTGCCTTGGGAAGCATACCCCACGCCGAGCGCTTTCCAGGCGGGAGCGTGGCCGGGATACAATTTCACGGCACGTTGCAGCGCGGAAAATGCCGCTTCCCATTGATGCTCGGCCAAGAAACGCTCGCCCTGCCGGATGAGCTCGCCAGGGTCCTGCGCCCATGCCAATACCGGCAGGAGGAGCGCGGCGAGCGCCAGCTTGCCGGGGAGATTCCGGAGGGTGAGCATACTGCTTCGCACTGAATGTACCACATCTACAAAATTTGGAATCCTCAAACGTTAACTATACGTAAGCGCGTACAAGAAAATGATTTCATTTCGCCAAACAGCGTGATATGCTTCATCCCACGGTCAGCTTCGTGACGCTGCCGCGTTACGACCGTGATTGTGGAGGGGTAATGAGGAAACAATTAGCCGCGCTGCTATCCGTGCTGTGCCTGCTTGCCTTGCCGGCACTTACTCAGGAATTTCGAAGCACCATCGCGGGTCATGTCACTGACGCGAGTGGCGCTGCCGTACCAAACGCAAAAATCCAAGCCGTCAATGTATCCAATAATGAAACTACGACGGCCACGTCCGACAACGCCGGAGCTTACACGATTCCGTTCCTGCGGCCTGGTGTCTATAAGCTGACGGCGACTGGGACCGGGTTCAAGCAGTACGTGCAGGATCAACTCACCCTGGAAGCCGCGAAAGTCAGCGGCATCGATATCCATCTGGAAGTCGGTGGGGTGAACGAGAGCGTGGAAGTGACCGCTGAGGCGGTGGCCCTGGATACGCAATCGGCTACGCGCTCAGCCATCGTCACCACGCAGCAGGTTGCGGAAATGCCATTGAACGCGCGCAACCCGTTCATGCTGGGCGCCATGATGGCCGGCGTCACGTTCAACGGAGCGGCCATCTGGCAGCGTCCGTTCGACAACGGCGCGATTGCGCAGTGGTCGATGAACGGCGGCCGCGATCAATCGTCTGAATTCATGCTGGACGGCGCGTCCAACAACGGGCAGATGGGCACCAACAACGTCGCCTACGTGCCGATTGTGGATGCCGTGCAGGAATTCAACGTGATGGCCAACATGTACGATTCGCAG
>JADGRR010000518.1 GCA_017880745.1 Burkholderiales bacterium | reverse complement strand
GTGGATGGGCGCGGACGTGATCAAGTTCGAAAATCCGCAGGGCGATGCAACGCGCGGCCAATTGCGCGACGTGCCCAATGCCGACAGCCTGTATTTCACCATGCTCAACTGCAACAAGCGGTCGATCACCGTGAACATGAAATCGGCTGAGGGCAAAGCGGTGTTCGTGGACCTGCTGAAAAAGTGCGACATCATCATGGAGAACTTCGGGCCGGGTGTGCTCGACCGCTTCGGTTTCAGCTGGGAGAAAATCCACGAAATCAATCCGCGCATCGTCATGGGCTCGATCAAGGGCTTCGGCTCGTCCGGTCCCTACGCCGAGTTCAAGGCCTACGAGAATGTCGCTCAGGCGATGGGCGGCGCGATGAGCACCACCGGCGTTCCCGACGGCCCGCCGTTCGTCACCGGCGCGCAAATCGGCGATACCGGAACCGGTCTGCACCTCGCGATCGGACTGCTCGCCGCGCTGCACCAGGCGAACCGCACCGGGGAGGGCCAGTACGTCGAAGTGGCGATGATGGACGGCGTGATGAATCTGTGCCGGGTCAAGTTCCGCGACCATCAGCGCCTGACCCGGGGCGACATGCCGGAGTATTCCGTGCCTACCTACAAGGGCATGGGGGACGTGCCGCGCGCCGGCAACGACTCCGGCGGCGGCCAGCTCGGCAACGCCATCCACTGCAAGCCGCATGGCGCGAACGACTGGCTCTACGTGGTGGTCCAGGAAGCGGTCTGGGGCGCGATGGCGAAGCGCATCGGACCGGACATCGGCATGCCCGACCTCGCCACCGACCCGCACTTCCACACCATCGGCGAACGGCGCAAGAACCAGCAGCTCATGTGGACGCTGATCAACAAGTTCGCCGAGAAGTACACCAAGCGCGAATTCATGGCGATCCTGAACCCGCTCGATGTGCCCTGCGGTCCGATCATGTCGACCGAGGATCTCGCCAACGACGCGCACGTTCGCGGCCGCGACATGTGGGTCGAGCTCGACCATCCGCAGCGCGGCAAGTGGTGGAATGTCGGCATGCCGATCAAGCTGTCCGCCTCGCCGGCGAAGATCGAGCGCTCGCCGCTGCTCGGCGAGCACACCGAGGAAGTCCTCAAGGAAGTGCTGGGCTACGACGACGCGAGGCTCGCGGCATACAAGAGCGCCGGCGCGTTCAGCACGCCGCCGAAGAAAGCGGCGTAGCCGTTTACCTCAGAGGACGACATCATGCGCATTGCAATCATCGGTCAGCAAGACTTCGGCAAAGCAGTTTTGGAGGCCTTCCTCGCGCGTGGGGACGAGGTTGCCGCCGTGTTCTGTGCGCCGGAGAAGGAAGGGGCGCGGCCCGACGCCCTGCGCGCCGCGGCCGGGGAGAAGGGGCTCAAGCTCTACCAGTTCAAGTCCTTGCGTGCTCCCGAGGCGGCGCAGGCGCTGGCCAAAGCCAACGCAGATATCGGCATCATGGCGTTCGTGCTGCAGTTCGCGCCGCAGGAATTCGTCAGCATTCCGGCGCACGGCACCATCCAGTATCACCCGTCGCTGCTGCCCAAGTTCCGCGGGCCCTCCTCGATCAACTGGCCCCTCATCAAGGGCGAGACTGAAACCGGCCTTACCATTTTCCGCCCGTCGGATGGCTTGGACGAAGGCGCGGTGATACTGCAGAAGAAAACTCCCGTCAGCGCCGACGATACGCTCGGCACGGTCTACTTCGACCGCCTGTTCCCGATGGGCGTCGCTGCCATGCTCGAGGCGGCCGATCTGGTTGTCGCGGGCAGGCACAAGGAAGCGATACAGGACGAAACCCGGGCCAGCTATGAAGGCTGGTGCCGCGAGGGCGAGGCCAGGATCAACTGGGCCAGTCACGTCGATTTCATCCACAACCTGATTCGCGGCTGCGACCCCGCACCGGGTGCATGGACCACGCACAATGGCGAAAAGCTGCAGTTGTTTGGCTCGAAGAAGCACTTGGTGCGCGCCTTCGGTGGCGTCAAGGGCAAGGTCGGCGAGGTCACCGCGATCAGCGCCAGCAGCATGTTCATCACCGCTCAGGGCGGACAGATCGAGGTGGTGAAGGGCAAGCTGGGCAGCGGCAAGAAGGTCTCGCCGGCCGAACTGGCGATCGCCGCGGGAACGATACTCGGCAGCTGAACGTTCTCTCACGATCAGAAAACGAAGTTTCAGTGGAGGCTAATGCGCGAAGCGCGTTATGCCGGAACTAAAACCCTTGTCCTGCGGCAACGGTTTTCTTTTTTTCCGCCAGGGTCGTCCTCGTTCCCTTCCTGTTTTCGCCTGCCACCTGCACCGTCGGTTCACGCCTGCATCCGTTGGATTAGCAAAAAACATTTGACTAATCTAATATTTAACTGCAAGAATGAGCATTATCGCCCTGTTTATAAATAGGACTTAACCAAACCGTGCTTGGTCAAGCGTTAGCGAACAACCAGGGAACTGAGCGAGGCGACGCGGTACCTTGATGCCGGGCGCTCCTCCGCGCGAGGCGCGCACGGTCGTTCTTCCACAGCGGAAACAGCACAAGCGCTGGGGCTAATGTCGTAAAATGCCTTGACTATCGGGCAGATAGCCGGGCAATAGCAGAAAAAGATCAGGTGCGCAGGGGACCGGGAATGACAAAGGCGGGATTTTGGAAGACGGACTGGTTTCTCGGGGTCGCCGTCGTCATTTCCGTCGTTCTGTTCAACCGCTTGAGCGACCTGATTCCGAGCCTCGAGCGCAAAGCCTACGACCTGGGCGTGGTCGCGACTTCGCGCGCGCCATCGGACAAAATCGCGGTAATCGCCATCGATGAGCAGAGCCTTGCCAATCTCGGCCGCTGGCCCTGGTCGCGCGATGTGTTGGCGAAAATGACCGACAACCTGTCCGCGGCGAAGGCGAAGGTGATCGCTTATACCGTGCTGTTTTCCGAACCGCAGGTCGATGCGGGATACACTTATGTCACTAGGCTGCTGGACATGGCCGGGACC
>JADGRR010000517.1 GCA_017880745.1 Burkholderiales bacterium | reverse complement strand
CAGCGCTTTCGCGACATCGCCGACGAGGTCGACGCCTACCTGATGGCCGACGTCGCGCACTACGCCGGCCTCATCGCCACCGGCCACTATCCGAGCCCGGTCGGCATCGCCGATTTCGTCACCAGCACGACGCACAAGACCCTGCGCGGCCCGCGCGGCGGGTTGATTCTAGCGCGCGCCGAACACGAGAAGCTGATCAACTCGGCGGTGTTTCCGGGACTGCAGGGCGGCCCGCTGATGCACGTCATCGCGGCCAAGGCGGTCGCGTTCAAGGAGGCGCTTGCGCCCGAATTCGAGGGCTACCAGGCGCAGGTCGTCGCCAACGCCCGCGCGATGGCACGCGTGCTGCAGGAGCGTGGCCTGCGCATCGTTTCGGGCGGCACCGACTGCCACCTGTTCCTGGTCGACCTGCGCGCCAAGGGCATCACCGGCCGCGACGCCGAGGACGCGCTCGGCCGCTCGCATATGACGGTCAACAAGAATGCCATCCCCAACGACCCGCAAAAGCCCACGGTGACCAGCGGCATCCGCATCGGCAGCCCCGCCATCACCACCCGCGGCTTCGGCCCCGCGGAAGCGGAACAACTCGCCCATCTGATCGCAGACGTGCTCGATGCGCCGCAAAGCGAGGCGGTGCAGCAGCGCGTGCTGGCGCAAACCCGGGCCTTGTGCCTGAAATTTCCCGTCTATGCCGGCCTGGAAGCATCACGCTCTGCCCAGGCGCAGAATTACGCTTCGACATCGTGACGGGAGAGAAGCGAGGAGCAAACAGCGCAGGGGGCCGCATCGCCTCCCCACCCGTTTCGCCTTTCCCCTTGCGCCTTCCAAAATTATGAAATGCCCTTTCTGCAAAGCTGACGATACCGCGGTCATCGATTCGCGCCTGTCCGAAGACGCGGCAAGCGTGCGCCGCCGGCGCCAGTGCAAGGAATGCGGCAAGCGCTACACCACCTACGAGCGGGTGGAACTCGCGATGCCCACGGTGATCAAGTCGAACGGCTACCGCACCGCCTACGACCGCGAGAAAATCCGCACCGGCTTCATGCGCGCGCTGCACAAGCGCCCGGTGCCGACCGACAACGTCGACGATGCCATCAACCGCGTCGAAGCGCGGATCCTTGCACTGGGCGAACGCGAGATCAAGTCGCGCACCATCGGCGAGCTGGTGATGCGGGAGCTGAAGAAAATGGACGACGTCGCCTACATCCGCTTCGCTTCGGTATACGAAGACTTCCAGCGCGTCGACGATTTCCGCGACGCCATCTTGCAGGTCAAGCGCCCCGGGCGCAAGACGCGGCGCCAGGGCCCTTAGGCTTTTTCCTCCCCAGCGCGCTGTCCGCATGTTCAGCCCCGTCGATCAGCAGCACATGGCCGAGGCGCTGCGCCTCGCCGAGAAAGGCCTGTACACCGCCACACCCAATCCCCGCGTCGGCTGCGTGATCGTGCGCGACGGCCAGGCGGTAGGCGCCGGCTGGCACGAAAAGACCGGCGGGCCGCATGCGGAGGTTCTGGCCCTGCGCGCCGCAGGCGCGCGCGCGCGCGGCGCGACGGCATACGTATCGCTGGAACCCTGCAGCCACCACGGACGCACGCCGCCCTGCGTCGATGCGCTGATCGAAGCCGGGGTCGCGCGCGTGGTCGCAGCGATGCAGGATCCGAATGCCAAGGTTGCGGGCAGCGGCTTCGCCAGGCTGCGCGCCGCGGGAATCGAGGTCGAGTCCGGGCTGATGCAAGACGAGGCGCGCGCGCTGAACTGTGGCTTCGTTTCGCGCATGAGTCGCGGCCGGCCCTGGGTGCGCATGAAGATCGCAGCCAGCCTGGATGGCAGAACGGCGCTGGCCAACGGCCAGAGCCGGTGGATCACCGGACCCGAGGCACGCCGCGACGGCCACGCCTGGCGTGCCCGCGCCTGCGCCGTGCTCACCGGCATCGGCACGGTCAGGGACGACGACCCGCGGCTGGACGTGCGCGAGGTAGAGACCACGCGCCAGCCGCTCAAGGTGCTGGTGGACAGCCGGTTGCAACTGCCGCTGTCGGCGAAGCTGCTGCAAAGCGGCCAGGTGCTGGTCGCCGCCGCAGTGGAAGACAAGGCCGGCATCGCCGCCTTGCGCGACAAGGGCGCCGAGGTGGTGGTGCTTCCGAACGCCCAGGGCAAGGTGGAATTGACTGATCTGATGCTCGAACTCGCGCGCCGCGAAATCAACGAGGTGCACGTCGAGGCCGGGTTCAAGCTGAACGGCTCGCTGCTCGGCGCAGGCCTGGTGGATGAAATCCTGGTCTATCTCGCGCCCAGCATCCTCGGCGATAGCGCATGCGGCATGTTCAGCCTGCCCGAACTTACAGACCTGGCGCAGAAGTGGCTGGTACAATTCGTCAATGTGCAGACCATAGGCAGCGACCTTCGAATTCTCGCGCGCGTCGTAAATTGATTATGTTCACCGGCATCGTCACTTCGATCGGAAAAATCACCCAGGCCGCGCCGCGCGACCAGGGGCTGCGCCTCACCATCGACGCCGGCATGCTCGACCTGTCCGACGTGGCCGTAGGCGACAGCATCGCCGTCAACGGCGTCTGCCTCACGGTCATCGCCTTGCACGGCGACCGCTTCGACGTGGATGTGTCGCAGGAGACCATCGGCTGCACCGTCGGGCTGGGCGCGCCGAACGAAGTCAACCTGGAAAAATCGCTGCGCCTGTCGGACCGCCTGGGCGGACACCTGATGTCCGGTCACGTCGACGGCGTGGGCGAGGTGACGCGCTTCGCGGCGGCGGGCGAGAGCTTCCTGCTCGCAATTCAAGCGCCGCAGGAACTGGCCAAGTATATAGCGCGCAAGGGCTCGATCACCGTGAACGGCGTCAGCCTCACCGTCAATCGCGTCGCCGGCGCCGAGTTCGAAATCAACCTGATACCGCACACCCTTACGGTAACCAACCTAAAGAACCTCGTACCCGGCAGCCGGGTCAACCTTGAAGTC
>JADGRR010000516.1 GCA_017880745.1 Burkholderiales bacterium | reverse complement strand
ATCAACACGCCGGGCTCGGAGATCACCGGCACGCGCGGCGGCATCCACAACTCGGTGACGCGCATCGTCACCAAGCCCACGCACATGATCGGCGGCTATGCGCAGCTCTCCTACGGCTTCAACTATTACGGCACGATCGGCACCAACCGCGACGAGTTCGTGGTGGTGCGCAAGATGAAGAAGGTGGACTGGATGGATGAACCGGCCGCGGTCGATCTCGCCGCCGCGAAGGAGTGAAGTCATGAAAGTACGCGCTCAAATCGGCATGGTGCTCAACCTCGACAAGTGCATCGGCTGCCACACTTGTTCTGTCACCTGCAAGAACGTCTGGACCAACCGTGAGGGCATGGAATACGCCTGGTTCAACAATGTCGAGACCAAGCCCGGTATCGGCTATCCGAAGCAGTGGGAAAACCAGGAAAAATGGAACGGCGGCTGGGTGCGCAAGGACAACGGCAAGATCGTGCCCAAGCAGGGCGGCAAACTCGAGGTGCTGCTGAAAATATTCGCCAATCCGAACCTGCCGCAGATCGACGATTACTACGAACCGTTCACCTTTGATTACCAGCACCTGCATACGGCGCCGGAAATGAAGGCGCCGCCGACCGCGCGCCCGCGCTCGCTGATCACCGGCGAGCGCATGGAGAAAATCGAGTGGGGGCCGAACTGGGAGGAAATCCTGGGCGGGGAATTCGCCAAGCGGTCCAAGGACGTGAACTTCGAAGCCATGCAGAAAGAGATGTATGGCCAGTACGAAAACACCTTCATGTTGTACCTGCCGCGCCTGTGCGAGCACTGTCTCAATCCGACCTGCGTGGCTTCGTGCCCGTCGGGTTCGATCTACAAGCGCGAGGAAGACGGCATCGTCCTCATCGACCAGGACAAATGCCGCGGCTGGCGCATGTGCGTGTCGGGCTGTCCGTACAAGAAGATCTACTACAACTGGTCCACCGGTAAAGCCGAGAAGTGCATTTTCTGCTATCCGCGCATCGAGTCGGGACAACCGACGGTGTGCTCGGAGACCTGCGTCGGGCGTATCCGCTACCTTGGGGTGATGCTCTACGACGCCGACCGCATCGCCGAGGCGGCGAGCGTGGAGAGCGAAAAAGACCTGTACAAGGCGCAGCTCGGGCTGTTTCTCGATCCGCATGCGGCGGAGGTTCAGGCGCAGGCGCGAACCGATGGCGTGCCCGAGGCCTGGATCAAAGCGGCGCAGGAGTCACCCGTCTACAAGATGGCGATGGAGTGGAAGGTGGCGCTGCCGCTGCACCCGGAATACCGCACACTCCCCATGGTCTGGTATGTGCCGCCGCTGTCGCCGATCACCGCCGCCGTCAATTCCGGGCGGATGGGCGCCTTCGGCCAGTTGCCCGACGTGCGCAGCCTGCGCATTCCGCTGCAATACCTGGCCAACCTGCTCACCGCGGGCGACGAGGCACCGGTGGTAGCGGCGCTCGAGCGCATGCTCGCGATGCGCGCTTATATGCGCGACCGGCATGTGGAGCAGCGCGAGAACGACACGGTGCTGAAACAGGTGGGGCTCACCGACGCAGAGGTCGAGGAAATGTATCGCACCATGGCGATCGCCAACTACGAGGATCGCTTCGTCATCCCGACCACGCACCGTGAATACGCTGAAAACGCGCACGACCTGCGCGGCGGCTGCGGTTTCTCCTTCGGCAACGGTTGCTCGGACGGTCAGTCCGAAGCGAGTCTGTTCGGCGGCAAGAAGCGCAGAACCATCCCGATCAAGTCGCTGTTCTAGGATATGACCGTATGAAGACGCTAAAACTGCTTGCCGTGCTGCTCAGCTACCCCTCGGCGGAACTGGTGGCCGCGCTGCCCGAGATCGCGCGGCGGCTCGGCGCGGAACCGCGGCTCCGCGGTGCGACGCAGGACGCGCTCGCCGGCCTGCTGGCCGAACTGAAACGCGAGGATCTGCTCGATCTGCAGGAGCGTTACGTGGCGCAGTTCGACGCCGGCCGCTCGACCTCACTGCATCTGTTCGAACACGTGCACGGTGACTCGCGCGACCGCGGCCAGGCAATGGTGGATCTGAACGCGCTATACCGGCGATCGGGTTTCGTCATCAAAGTGAACGAATTGCCGGATTACCTGCCGGCAGTGCTGGAGTATCTCGCCACCCGGCCGGCGAAGGAGGTGAACGAGTTGCTCGAGGACTGCGCCCATATTCTGCGCGCAGTCGGCGAGCGCCTGATCGCGGGCGGCAGCCCGTATGCGGCCGTCATCGCCGCGCTGCTCGATTTGCACGGCGCCGCGCCGCTCGCGGCGGCAAAGAGCGCGGCCAAAGCGCGCGCCGAGTGCTCGCTGGATGAAGAATGGGGCGAGGCGCCGGTGGAGTTCGGTCCCAACGTCGCGGCGCACGGCGTGCAGCAGTCGCGGCCGCAATTTATCCGTTTCCTCCCGAAGAATCCCTGAAACCAGAATCCGGAGCTCCGCATGGACCTCAAGAGCTATCTCAACCAGTTCCTGTTCGGCTACTATCCCTATCTCTGCCTGGCCGTGTTTTTCCTCGGCAGCGTGATCCGTTTCGACCGCGAGCAGTACAGCTGGAAAAGCGATTCGTCCCAGTTCCTGCGCCACGGCCAGCTCAGATGGGGTTCGAACCTGTTTCACATCGGTATCCTCGGCATTTTCTTCGGCGCGATGCTTCATGCGCTGCATCGCCAGCTCGCGCGCCTGTTTGACGGCGATCTCGGCGAGGTCGCGGATGATCGAGTCCACGTCGCGCCCCACATAGCCCACTTCGGTGAACTTGGTCGCTTCGACCTTGATGAATGGCGCATTGGCGAGCTTGGCCAGGCGGCGCGCGATTTCGGTCTTGCCGACGCCCGTCGGGCCGATCATCAGGATGTTTTTGGGCGTAATCTCCTGGCGCAGCGGTTCCGGGACCTGCGAGCGCCGCCAGCGGTTGCGCAGCGCGATGGCGACGGCCTTCTTGGCCGCGTTCTGGCCGACGAT
>JADGRR010000515.1 GCA_017880745.1 Burkholderiales bacterium | reverse complement strand
CAGTTCGATGAACCGCTCGTTCCAGACCTGCAGGCGGTCCTGCTGGTCGAGCATGCACAGGCCGTGCGACATGTTGTTGAGCGCGATATCGAAGCGGTTGGCCTGCTCCTCGAAGCGGGCCGCCAGCGCGGCCTCCTTGCGCGTCATGGTCAGCGCCTGGATGATGATGTCGCGAATGCTGAGCGTGATGTCCATCATGCCGTAAATGAATATCAGCACCACGATGCCCATCGCCTTGTGCACCCAGTCGGGATAGGCGATCAGCGCACCGGCCAGCGGCAATGTGCAGAAAGTAAGTTGGCCAACGGCGATGAAAGGCCGTCCGGCGTTACGGCCCGAAATCGCGGCCGCGTAACCCGCCGTGGTCGTCGCGACGGCCATATGCAGCGCCGCGTCCGTGGTATGGGTGATCGTCAGCCAGCACAACAGGCCGAGCAGCGCCGAGAACGCCCAGGCGCCGTATTCATAGACACGCTCCCACAGCTTGGTGGCCGCAAGCTGCTGGCTCTTCTTGTACTTCTTGTAAAGCAGCGCGGAGACGACGCGCAGCATGCCGACCGCGAAGATCGCGATCGAATTGGCCATCAGCCAATAGTCGCCGACGCGCAACGCCACGGCCGCCCCGATGATCGAGCAGCCGATGGCGCCGAGGATCAGCGAGGCGATCGGCGCGAACAGCGACTCGATCAGCGCGGCGCGGATATCGGTTGCGAGGCCCGCATCCGCCCTGCGGGTCTCGATGAGCTTCCTGATAAGCATGTGACCTGCGCGGCTATCTCGACGCGTGCGATGGTACCGGCCATTCTTCAACGCCAAGCAAACTGATCGGGCTATTGCCACTCGTGATGAACGAGTTGCAAACGGCGCTGTCACGATTGCATCAAATTGTTCCAATCGCGCGCGGGTGGCGCGGCGTATTAAACATAACGAGCCGTTATCGCGTGGAACTCTGCGCGCGGCCGTCGCTGCGCAAGAGAATATCTTTTGTAGTTAATAACGCTTTCGTGAAGATTTTTCCGCGCTTTTTGCGCGCGCATGCAGATGTGTCGTGCGCCACGAACATGGTTAACGGGCGATTGTTGATTGTTTGAATTGCAACTTTCTGTTAGGGTAAAGGAATAGTAAATGTGGTGTAAGAAAAATGCAGAGTATCGCGTTGTCGCACGCTTCGGCTCCAAGCCGGGCGATGTCTTGGCCGCTGCCTCTCGCCACCAAAGAGCAGGCCGCTCTACCAAACGATGCGAAGCTGCTGGACCTGATGAAGGGCGCCGAGGCGCGGCGCCTGTTCAAGCTCGAACAGCTTGAGGTTAACTGGGACGAGCAGGCCGGCGCGCTCTGGACCTTCATGCGGCCGCGCGGCCGCCCGAGCTACAACCCCGACTTCCTGGAGGATTTCCACGCCTGGCAGCGCGGCATCTCGGCGATATTCGCCGACCGGCCGGATGACATCCACTATCTGCTGCTCGGCTCGCGCACGCCCGGCGTATTCAGTCTTGGCGGCGACCTGCATCATTTCCTCGCCTGCATCCGCGAGCGCGACCGCCAGGCGCTGGTCGCCTATGGCGAGTCCTGCGTGCGCATTTTGGACCGGAACATGGCGACGCTCGGCCTGCCGATGATCACGATCGGGTTGGCGCAAGGCGACGCGCTCGGCGGCGGCTTCGAGTCGCTGCTGTCGTTCAACGTCATTATAGCGGAACGCGGCGCCAAGTTCGGCTTCCCGGAGACTATGTTCGGACTGTTCCCCGGCATGGGCGCCTACAGCATCGTGTCGCGCCGGGTCGGCGCGGCCTTCGCCGAGGAGATGATGCTGAGCGGCCGCATCTACAGCGCCGACGAAATGAAAGAAATTGGCCTGGTGCACATGGTGGTCGAGCCCGGCCAAGGCGTCGCGGCGGCGCGCGCCTATATGCAGCGCAACCACCGGCGGCACGTCGGCGCCCGCGCGGTGTACAAAGTCAGCCACGGGGTCAATCCGATCACCCTCGCGGAGCTCGACCGTATCGTGCAGATCTGGTCCGACGCCTGCCTGCAATTGCGCGAGCGCGACTTGAAGGTGATGCAACGCCTGCTCGCCGCGCAGGACAAGATGCAGTACGCGGCGCAGGCGGCGGAATAACCTAGTTTCTCGACGACCCTGCAAGCCTCCAAACTGTCATGCCCGGCCTTTTGCCGGGCATCGACGTTTTGGGGCAAGCGAGTGCCCGCGCCGGGAACAGGTTAGACGCCACGCGTACCGATGCGTTGCTGCCGCAGTCAGAAACCGGCAAAATCAACTGCGTCCGTCTTCCCCGTTAAGGCCGGTTGTCACCCGGCGCGGGCAGGGGGAAACGCATCAGCCCGAACCCGGTTCCCTGTACGCCTCTCACCGTCACCTTGAGGTGCGAGCCGCGTAAGCGGAGAGCCTCGAACGGCGACGGCTCATGATTCAGTGCCCGTTCATCCTTCGAGGGCCGCTGCGCGGCCACCTCAGGATGACGGATCATCTCACTCCGCCGCCTGCACGCTCGGCAGCCGGTAATCCTTGAACTGCTGGCGCAGCGTGATCTTCTGGATCTTGCCGGTCGCGGTGTGCGGAATTTCCTCCACGAACACCACGTCGTCCGGCATCCACCACTTGGCGGTCTTGCCCTGCATGAAGGCGAGGATGTCTTCTTTGGTCACGACCTCGCCCTTTTTCAGGACGATAACCAGCAGCGGGCGCTCGTCCCATTTCGGATGCGCCACGCCGATCACCGCGGCCTCTGCCACCTTGGGGTGGCCGACCGCCAGGTTCTCCAGGTCGATGGTGGAAATCCATTCGCCGCCCGACTTGATCACGTCCTTGGCGCGATCGGTGATCTGCATATAGCCGTAGCGGTCCATGGTGGCGACGTCGCCGGTGTCGAACCAGCCGTCCTTCTCGAACACCGGATCGCCCTCGACCTTGTAATAGGCTTTCGCCACCGCCGGCCCGCGCACTTTCAGGCGGCCGAAGGTCTTGCCG
>JADGRR010000060.1 GCA_017880745.1 Burkholderiales bacterium | reverse complement strand
GGCGCAGGATTTTCGCCACTTCCGCGTGCAGGCGGTTGACGATTTCTTTCGGCGTGCCGGCCGGCGCGAACAACGCCTGCCAGGAGCTGATGTCGTAGCCGGGAAGGCCGGCTTCGGCCATCGTCGGTACCTCGGGGGCGGCCGAGGAGCGCACCGCCGAAGTCACCGCCAGCGCACGCAGCCTGCCGCTTTTCGCCGGCGGGTAGGCCGTGGTGATGTTCTCGAAGCTCATCGCGATGGTGCCGGCCAGGAGATCGGGGATCATCGGGCCGCTGCCTTTGTATGGGATGTGCTGCATCTGCACCCCGGCCATGCTTTTGAACAGCTCGCCCGAAATATGCTGCGAGGTGCCGTTGCCGGCCGAGCCGAAACTGTACTTGTTCGGGTTGGCCTTGAGCAGCGCGATCAACTCCTTCACGCTGCCGACATTGAGGCTGGGGTGCACGATCAGCATGTTGGGCAGCGTCGCGAGCATGGTGACCGGCGCGAAATCCTTGACCGGGTCGTAGGCGAGCTTGCTGTAGAGAGAGACGTTGATCGCGTGCGAACTGATCGTGCCACCGCCGATGGTGTAGCCGTCCGGCGCGGACTTGGCCAGCAGTTCCGAGCCGACGCTGCCGCCGGCTCCCGGCCGGTTTTCGACCACCACCGGTTGTCCCAGCGCCTCGGATAACTTCGGCGCGATCAGGCGCGCGAGGATGTCGGTTGTGCCGCCGGGCGCGAACACCACGATGTACTTGATCGGTTTGTTCGGATAGCCCGATTGCGCCGCCGCTTGCGCCGCGAGTGCGCACAGCGCGGCCAGCGCGGCCGCGCGCCAGAACCTGGCAATGAGTTTCATGTTCGCGTCCTATGGGGAATGGTCATGCCACTGGCGTCAACACCGGCTTGCCGGAGAAATGCGCGCGCAGGTTGTCGACCGTGAGATCGCCCATGGCCTTGCGCGTTTCATGTGTGGCGCTGCCCACGTGCGGCTGCAGCACCACCTGGTCCATGGCGAACAGCGCCTCAGGCACCTTGGGTTCGGATTCGAACACGTCTAGACCGGCCGCGCCCAGTCTGCCGTCGGCAAGCGCCTTAACGAGGGCCGTCTCGTCCACTACCGAGCCGCGCGCGACGTTGATCAGCGTGCCCTCGGGCCCAAGCGCGGCCAGCACCTCGGCGTTGACCAGGCGATAGGTTGCCGCTCCGCCCGGGCAAATCACCATCAGCACGTCGCAGTCGCGCGCCATTTCGGTCAGGCTGGCGTAGTACTTGTGCGCCACGCCCGCCTGTGGTTTGCGGCCGTGGTAGACGATGCGCATGCCGAAGGCTTCGGCGCGCTTGGCGATGGCCTTGCCGATGCGGCCGTAGCCGAGTATGCCCATGGTCTTGCCGCCCACTTTCTGCGCCAGCGGCAGCGCGCCTTTGAGCCAGCTGCCGGCGCGCACATAACGGTCACCGAGGCTGATGCGCCGCAGGGTTGCAACCGTGAGGCCCATGGCGAGGTCGGCGACGCACTCGTTCAATACGTCCGGCGTATTGGTGACGATCACGCCGCGCTGTCTGGCCGCATCCAGGTCGACGGCATCGACCCCGACGCCAAAGCAGGAAATGATTTCGAGCTTTGGCAGAGCGTCCATCAGCTTGGCGTCGGCGCCGTGGCCGCCGGTGGTTTGGATGCCGCGGATGCGGCCGCCGACCTCGGCGATGAGCGCACCCCGATCCTTTGCCTGCCACAGCTTGTGCACGGTGAAGTCGCGCTCCATCGGTTCAAATGACGGTGGGTAAAAGGGTCCGACGGACAGGATGTCGACGTTTTTCATGATTTGAACTTGGCGCAGAGTGTTTCGGATTCGCGCGCGAGCAGGCCCACGTCGGCGCCGACGGCGACGAACAGGCAGCCCAGATCGAGGTAGCGGCGCGCATCGGTTTCCACCGGCGCGAGGATGCCGGCGGCCTTGCCCGCCTTGCGGATGCGGTGAATCGCGTCGTCGATCGCTTTCTGCACCTCCGCGTGCGGGACGTCGCCCAAGTGCCCCAGCCCTGCTGCCAGGTCGAAAGGTCCGATGAACACGCCGTCGACGCCGTCGGTGTTGGTGATCGCATCGAGGTTGTCCAGCCCCAGCCTGGTCTCCACCTGCACCAACACGCACAGTTCTTCCTCGGCGCGCTTGAAATAGTCTTTGACCCGGCCGAAGCGCGTGGCGCGCGTGGTGCCGGCGACCCCGCGCACGCCGCGCGGCGGATAGCGCGTATAGGCGACCGCCAGCGCGGCCTCCTCGGGTGTCTGCACATAGGGGATCAGCAGCGTCTGCACGCCGACGTCGAGGAAGCGTTTGATCAGCACCATGTCGTTCCACGCCGGGCGCACGATGGCCGTGGTCGGGTAAGCCGAAGCTGCCTGCAACTGGGTGACCACGTTCTCCAGATCATTGGGCGAGTGCTCGGTGTCGAGCAGCAGCCAGTCGAAGCCGGAGCCGGCGATGACCTCGACGGCGTAGTGGGACGACAAGCTCGACCACAGCCCGATCTGCGGCTTGCCCGCCTTCATGCCGCGCTTGAATTGATTGACTGGCAGTTCCATATATTCTCCTGGTGAGGCGGTTCAGAAATCGCAGCCGCGCTGCCGCAGCATTTCGTCCACCCATAGGCGGTCTGCCTTGCCTGCGGCGATGGCTTTCAGCATCGCGGTTTCCTTGGCGAGCTGCGCTTTAGCCAGCGCGAGGACTTCTTCGGCATGCGCCAGCGGCACTGCGACCACGCCGTCGGCATCGCCGACGATGATGTCGCCCGGGTGCACCACCATCCCTCCCAAGGCGATCGGCGCGTTGATCTCGCCCGGCCCGTTCTTGTACGGGCCGCGGTGGGTGACGCCGCAGGCGTACACCGGAAAGCGCCGGGCGCCGATTTCGGCCGAATCGCGGATCGCGCCGTAGATGACAAAGCCGGCCATGCCGCGTTTATCGGCGAGACTGGACATGATGTCGCCGATGATGGCATACGTGACTTCGCCGCCGGCATCGACCACGATGACGTCGCCCGGCGCGGCGGTGTCGATCGCCTTGTGCACCATGAGGTTGTCGCCCGGCGCGACCTTGACCGTGAATGCCGGCCCGCACAGCTTGCCGCCGCGGTGCATCGGGCGCAGCGCCGCGCCGCCGGCGACCATGCGGTTCATGTTGTCCGACAGATGCGCGGTTACCATCGCCGCCAGCGCCTTGATGAGTTTCCTGGGTGGGCGCGCCGGCATGGGCAGGATGCGAAATCCGATATTGGGCATGAAATGACTCCGATTGACGATTGATCAGCAGGGGAGCTCAAAAAAGATCGGGTTGAGCCGCCGCGGCCGCTTTACAGAGGCGAGAACGAAGTCGAGCGCAGGATGCGGTTTTCCATGTGCTCCATGTAGCCGGCTTCGGTGTTCATCTTGAGATACGCCAGCCATTCGGGGTCCTGCTGCATCGCGTTGCGCTTGCGCTCGCGCTCGGCCTGGTCGGCGTAGGCCCAAAGATGGATCACTTGGTTTAGCGGCCCGACCTCGGTGGTGGTGAATACCACCGGCTTGCCCAGATAGCGCAGCTGGATCGGATAGGCGTGCTTCTCGTACATCGCGAGCCAGGCGATCTGGGCGCCGGGCTTGAACGTATAGATACGCAGGTCGAATATCATGATTGCTCCGTGGAAAGGGCGGTAGAAATAGCGGCGTAATGCGTGCGCTGGTCGTGCGGGATCGAACCGGGAGTATGAGGCTGCCCGGCATGATACCAGTCATTAAGTCGGTCGGGTTTCACTTGGCCGGCGCAGCCGGCGTGCGGGGGTCGTCCTCGATTCGATTCGGCTCGCGCGTGCGAGCTTCAGGCCGCGGCAGTGCGAAACGATACTACGCGCGGGTTCATCACCGCGAACCACAGCGGCGGGACGAGCGCGAGCGGCACCATGCCCGCATAGCCAGTCGGAAGCTTGGGACTGTCGTCGTGGTGCAGCAGCGCCTGATAGGGCCGCGCCGGATGGGTATGGTGGTCCGCGTGCCGCTGCAGATGCACGAGGAAGCAGTTGCTGAGAAAGTTGTCGGCGTCCCAGGAATGGCGGTGCCCGACGCGCTCGTAGCGCCCGTCGGCCAGGCGCGCGCGAACCAGGCCATAGTGCTCGACGTAGTTCACGGCTTCGAGCAAGGTCACCGCCATCGCGCTTTGCACCGCGAAGGAGAGCGCTGCGAGCGGACCCAGCGCCAGCGCGAACGCGCCAGCGATGACGAGCGGAATGAGGGTGAACCAGAGCATCTGGTTGCGCCAGCTCGCCGGCTGCAGTTGCAACCGCCGCAGCCGCTCGATCTCGATCCTCCAGGCGGAGATATAACTGCCAGCGACCGTGCGCGGCAGGAAGCGCCAGAAGGATTCGCCATAGCGCGCGCTGGCCGGATCCTCGGGTGTGGCGACGCGCACGTGGTGGCCGCGGTTGTGCTCGATGATGAAATGGCCATAGCTGACGCTGGTGAGCAGCGCCCGCGCGAGCCAACGGTCGAGCTTCGAGCGCGCGTGGCCGAGCTCGTGCGCAATGGTGATGCCCTGTGCGCCGGTGACGATCCCGACCGAAAGCGCCAGGCCCAGGCTCTGCGCCGGCGGCAATTCGCCGCGCGCTATCGCCCACGCGCACCAGACGATCAGGCCGAGGTGGATCGGCACATACGCATAGAGTATGCGCCTGAAGACCGGATCTTCCTCGATGCGCGCCATGTCGGCTGCAGCCGGGTTCGACGGGTCGTTGCCGAGCAGCCAGTCGAGCACCGGAATGATGACGAACGCGACGAGGAAGGCGTGATAGTTGGCGCCGATGAGATAGCCGACGACCGGCATGCTCGTGCCGAGCAGGGCGAGGAGGAAGCGCCAGCGTTTCAATCCAGCAAGCATGATTTCCATCATACGCCTGACGTGCAGGCGCACCGTCGCGGCATAAACACGATAAAATTATCGCTAATACGGCCCGCAACGGGTAGAGGCAGGATATTCTTACGCGCGACGCCGCTTCGGCGCGCCGCAAGGTGCCAAGCGTCGAGTCGATTCACCCAGGCTTGCAAACATGGTCAGGGACATGACCATCTAACCGGAGGAACCAAAAACCATGCTTTCCAAAGCCGACCGCAGAAAGGCCGCGCAGATCCTGCTTGCCGCTGAAAAAGAGCGCAAGCCCGCAGTGCAGCTCTCCAAGACCTTCCCCGACATCACCATCGAGGACGCGTACGCTATCCAGAGCGAGGTGACCAGGGCCAAGGTCGCACTCGGCCACCGCGTCCGCGGCCACAAGGTAGGCCTCACTTCCAAGGCGATGCAGCAGTCGTCCCAGATCGACGAGCCGGACTACGGCCATCTCATGGACTATATGTTTATCGCCGACGGCGCCAAGATCCCGTTCGAGCGCTTCATCGTGCCGCGCGTCGAAATCGAACTCGCTTTCGTGCTCGGCAAGCCGCTCAAGGGCCCGGGCGTCGAACTGGTGGACGTGCTGCGCGCGACTGAGTACGTGGTACCGGCGATGGAGATCATCGATGCGCGGGTGCAGAATCCGCGCAAGATCTTCGACACCGTCTCCGACAACGGCGCTGCCGCCGGCATCGTCATGGGCGGACGCCCGGTGGGGCCGATGGACGTGGACCTGCGCTGGGTCAGCGGACTGCTCAGCAGGAACTCCGAAATCGAGGAAACCGGCGTGGCTGCAGGCGTGCTCGGCCATCCCGCGATGGGCATCGCCTGGCTCGCCAACAAAGTGGGCAGTTTCGGCACCACGCTCGAACCCGGGCACGTGGTGCTCGCCGGCTCGTTTACCCGCCCGGTGTGGGCGCAAAAAGGAGACACGCTGCGCGCCGACTTCGGCACCCTCGGCGCGATCTCGGTCCAGTTCGTCTGAGAGGCCATTTCAGAATTGCCGAAACGGTAACTGACTTAGGGGAGCATGAGGCGATGCGCCCCGAAGGTCTCGATCCCCCTTGAGGGGAAAGTCCCCTCGGGGGGATCCCCTCATATCGCAATTAACCCTCAGTCGAACTTTGCGCCGGACTCCTTCACCACCTTCGCCCAGCGCGCCTTCTCGTCGCGGATGAAGGCCGCGAAGGCTTCGGGCGTGTCGGTGCGCACTTCCGTTCCCTGCGCCGCGAGCTTGTCCTTCATGTCCTGCGTGTTCAGGATGCGCGTGAGTTCGGCGTTCAGCTTGGCGACGATGTCGCGCGGGGTCCCCGCCGCCGCCACGACACCCTGCCAGGAGCCGGTTTCGAAGCCGGGGAGTCCTTGTTCGGCAACCGTCGGCAGGTCCGGTGCTGCGGGGACGCGCTTGGCGCTCGATACCCCCAGCGCCTTCAGCTTCCCGTTCTTTACCTGTCCATAGGTGGCGAGCATGCCGTTGAACAGGATGTTGGCCTGCCCGGCCACCACGTCGAGCACGGCTTGCGAGCCGCCCTTGTAGGGGATGTAGGTCCAGATCACGCCGGTGCGTTGCTGGAACTCGATGCCGGCGAGGTGCGGCGCGCCGCCGGTGCCGGATACGGCAAAATTGAGCTGGCCCGGCCGTGCCTTGGCGTAGGCGATCAACTCTTTCACGTTGGACACCGGCACCGAGGGATGCACCGCCAGGATGTGCGGCGAGTAGGACACCATGACGACTGCCGCGAAGTCCTTCACCGGGTCGAAGGGCAGGGTCGGATACACGCTCGGCGCGATCGACAGCGCGCCGATGTCGCCGAGCATCACCGTGTAGCCATCCGGCGCCGACTTGGAAACGTACTCGGCGGCGACGTTGCCGTTGGCGCCAGTCCGGTTCTCGACGATCACCGGCTGGCCCCAGGCCTCGATGAGCTTCGGGGCGATGAAGCGCGCAAGTATGTCGGAGGTGCCGCCGGCGGCGAATGGCACGATGATGTGGATCGGCTTAGACGGGTAGGGCTGCGCCGCGGCGGTGCCGGCGAAGACCAAAGCAGCGAGTGCAAATGCTACACGCGCGACGCGCGACAAGATCAGTTCAAGCATGAATCCTCCTCGTGGATGTACGGCTGCGCGCGACGCAGGTCGCACCGCACCCGCTATCCGGCGCGAAGCGGGCGGTCAAGGACGCAGAGTGCGCATTCTACGCGCAAGCCCGGCAGCGCAGTTCCCGATCTGCCGCTCGTCGGCCCGAAGTCAGCCGGGCTTGCCGTCCAGCCGCGACCGCGACAAGATCGGCCAGTAGGCGATGGTGAACACGCCGAACGCGAGCGACCACAACAGGCCCGAGCCGACGATGGCATACAGGTAGACCGAGGGTAGAACGAGCGGCAGGAACACGCGCATCACGGCGGCTAACTGAATCGCGACGTAACAGAATCGCTCTGCGCGCCCTGCCAGCAGCGGCCGTCCGGTATGGCCGCGCGAGGTGCGCGTCATCATGCCGATAGTCAGGCCGCCGATCGCACCGACGGTGAGCGCGTGGGTGGCCAGGCCCGCCGGCACCAAGTCGAACGCGGCAAGGGCATCGAGCGCCAGCGCGAGCACGATCCAGGCGTAGGCAAAATGCAGGATCCAAACGATCGGTATCCCGAGCGTCAGCCACGGTCGCCACAGGATGAGCCGCGCCGCGTGGATCGCCGCCGCCACTGCGGCGATCGCTCCGATGAGCGCAGCGGGGGCGCCGACGATGTCGGCCGCGAGCAGCACCAGGACGCTGCCGGGCGCCAGACGCTCGATCCATGGGATGCGGACGCAGATCACGCCGGGGACGCCGTTCATGGTGAACATCGGGATCACGCGCCCGGCCATCACGACCATGATGAACAACACCAGGTCCAGGCCGACCCGCAAACCGCGCTGCACCGGCAGGTCGAGCACTCCCGCCATGCCCAGATGGAAGGCGAGGTTCGCCAGACCCATGCCGAGCAGCAGGGCGACAAAGAAATAATTGCGGTGGTTGCGGCCGCGCACGAACGGCACGGCAATGGCGGCTGCGGCGGCGAGGGCGAAGCCCGTATCCGCTGCCGCGGCCGCGAGCGCGAAGGGCGTGAATACCAGCACCCGGCCGGCGATCCAGAGCGAGGCCATCGCGGCGAGCGTCGCCCCTGTCGGGGTCGGCTGGTTGGCCCAGGTGCGGCCCGCGGTGAACAGAAATCCGACGATCACGGCGAGGGCGTAGCCGAAGAGCATTTCGTGCGCATGCCACAGCGGTCCTTCGATGATCACGTATCCGCCGAGCCAGCCTGCGTATTGCGCCATCCATACCGGAACGCTGAGGGTCGCAAACAGGCCAGCAAGCAGATAGAAGGGACGAAAGCCCAGGTTCCACAGCGCGAAGCCGGGCGGCGCGGAGGCGGCATCCAGTGAAGGCGGTTCAGACGGAGGGGGCAAAACCATGGCGTGCATCGATCCGATGGGCATTTCAGCGTGAAGCGGCAGCTTACATCATCCTAAGGCGGACAATCCGGTAGTAAACTATATGAAACGACGAAAGAGCGCCGTCGCTCCAAAGCGTCAGAACACGCCCGGGATGAATCGACGCACCCGCCGCGCATATTCGGCGTAGCCGGGGAAGTGAACGCGCAGGCCGCGTTCTTCCAGCATCGCCTTGGCCAGCAGCACCAGCGCCAGCGCGAACCAGCACGCAATTTTCCATTTGTCGCCATAGGCCACGACCTCTGCGGCCGCGAACAGCAGCAGCGCGGAATACATGGGGTTGCGCACGAACCGGTACGGGCCGCTGGTCACCAGCCGACCCGATGCCTTGGGTTCGGGGCGGATGTTGAAATTGCCGGGACGGTTGTGGGCGATCGCCCACACGCCGAGCCCGCCCGCGCAGCCGAGCAGCACCAGCGCCGGCAGCGACCACGTTTGCGGCGTCAGCGGCCATATCAGCCAGGCGATCAGCGCGAACTGCGCCGCGACCAGCAAGCGTCCGGCTAATGCAAATCGGGTCATGGCGGATCGCCTCGGACGCGATGGAGTGAAGCACGTAGAATACCGGACTCGGAGCAGCCGTTCCAGGCTGTCCTTCCATATTTTGCAGCGAAAGCATTCATGGCCCAATACGTCTACACCATGCGCCGGGTCGGCAAAGTCGTGCCGCCCAAGCGTTTCATCCTCAAGAACATCTCACTCAATTTTTTCGCCGGCGCCAAGATCGGCGTGCTCGGCCTGAACGGATCGGGCAAGTCCACCTTGCTGCGCATCATGGCGGGCGAAGACAAGGACTACGACGGCGAGGTGATCGCCAAACCCAATATGCGCATTGGCTATTTGCCGCAGGAGCCGCAACTCGATGCGCAGAAGAGCGTGCGCGAGGCGGTGGAAGAGGGCCTGGGCGAGATATTCGGCGCGAAGAAGCGCCTGGACGAGGTCTACGCCGCCTACGCCGAACCCGACGCCGATTTCGACAAGCTCGCGGCCGAGCAGGCGGAACTGGAGGCGGTGATCGCTGCGTCTGCCGGCGACAACGTCGAGCATCAGCTCGAGATCGCCGCCGACGCGCTGCGCCTGCCGCCGTGGGAGGCGAAGATCGGCCCGCTCTCGGGCGGCGAGAAGCGCCGCGTGTCGCTGTGCCGCCTGTTGCTGTCCAAGCCCGATCTGCTGCTGCTCGACGAGCCCACCAACCACCTCGACGCCGAGAGCGTCGAGTGGCTGGAGCAGTTTCTGCAGAAATTTCCCGGCACCGTGGTGGCGGTGACCCACGACCGCTACTTTCTCGACAACGCGGCGCAGTGGATCCTCGAACTCGACCGCGGCTACGGCATCCCGTGGGAGGGCAATTACAGTTCCTGGCTGGAGCAGAAGGAGGCGCGCCTGGAACAGGAGGAAGCGACCGAGTCCGCGCGCCAAAAGACGATCAAGCGGGAGCTGGAATGGGTGCGCCAGAATCCCAAGGCGCGCCAGGCGAAAAGCAAGGCGCGTCTGGCGCGCTTCGACGAACTTTCCTCCTACGACTATCAGAAGCGCAACGAGACGCAGGAGATTTTCATCCCGGTGGCCGAGCGCCTCGGCGATGCCGTGATCGAATTCAAGGGCGTGAGCAAGGGCTACGGCGAGCGCCTTCTGATCGACGACCTGTCGTTCCGGGTCCCGGCCGGCGCGATCGTCGGCATCATCGGCCCCAACGGCGCGGGCAAGTCCACGCTGTTCCGCATGATCACGGGCAAGGAAAAACCGGGCAAGGGCGAAGTGGCGATCGGCCCGACGGTAAATATGGCCTACGTGGATCAGTCGCGCGATGCGCTGGAGGGCGACAAGACCGTGTTCGAATACGTCGCCGGCGGCGCCGACATGCTCAACGTCGGCAAGTTCGAGATGCCTTCGCGCGCCTATCTCGGCCGCTTCAACTTCAAGGGCACCGACCAGGGGAAAAAAGTCGGCAACCTCTCGGGCGGCGAGCGCGGGCGGCTGCACCTAGCCAAGACGCTGATCGCCGGCGGCAACGTGCTGCTGCTGGACGAGCCCACCAACGACCTCGACGTGGAAACCCTGCGCGCGCTGGAAGACGCGCTGCTGGAATTCGCCGGCAGCGTGCTCGTCATCGCCCACGACCGCTGGTTCCTCGACCGCATCGCCACCCACATCCTCGCCTTCGAGGGCGACTCCAAGGTGAGCTTCTTCGACGGCAACTACCATGAGTATGAGTCGGACAAAGTGAAGCGCCTGGGCGAGGAAGCGGCGAAGCCGAAGCGGATACGCTACAAGCCCTT
>JADGRR010000059.1 GCA_017880745.1 Burkholderiales bacterium | reverse complement strand
GACGGGACTCGAACCCGCGACCTCTGCCGTGACAGGGCAGCATTCTAACCAACTGAACTACCACTCCAGCAATACGGTACAGCCTGGTGGGTGCTGAGAGGCTCGAACTCCCGACATTCGCCGTGTAAAGGCGACGCTCTACCAACTGAGCTAAGCACCCTCTTGGACTGGAGCGCGAGGCGCTCTCGTCCACGCTCCGGTCCAAAAAGGGCGCTAGTTTAACGCATCTTTTAGTGCTTTGCCAGCGCGGAATTTCGGCACCCGTGCGGCCTTGATCTTGATGCTCGCGCCAGTGCGCGGATTGCGCCCATTGCGCGCGGCGCGCTTGCCGACATAAAACGTGCCGAATCCAACCAGCGTCACCATGCCGCCTTTTTTCATGGCGGTCTTGATCGCCGTCACGGTCGCATCCAGGGAGCGTCCGGCGGCCGCCTTGGAGATGTCGGCCGATTTGGCGATTTGATCGATCATTTCGGATTTATTCACGTTGAACCCCCTCTTCTATTATTGAGCGTGACTATCGGGACAATACGAATCTGGGAAATCGGAGCAGATGGGCTGTGTGGGCGAAGGCATGAATGCAACTTTGCCGTAAGCGGCAATTGCTGCAGGACCTTTATAACAAGCGCCATTCCCGCGTGTCAAGCGCTTTTCCCGAGCAATTACCGCGCATTTTCAATGTCAGTGCGTGATGACTCCGCTTACCGGTTGGCCGTTGGCGGCCGGCGTGATCGGGGGAGCGACTTCATCTTTCTTGGTCAGCGCTTCGGGCCTGCGCTCGAGCGCGAGTTCGAGCACCTGATCGATCCACTTGACCGGCAGGATCTCGAGGCGATTCTTGACGTTGTCCGGAATTTCGGCGAGGTCCTTGAGGTTTTCTTCCGGAATCAGCACGGTCTTGATCCCGCCGCGGTGGGCCGCGAGCAACTTCTCCTTCAGTCCGCCTATGGGCAGAACTTCCCCGCGCAGTGTGATCTCGCCGGTCATGGCCACATCGGCGCGCACCGGGATGCCGGTGAGAATCGACACCATCGCCGTGCAGATGCCGATGCCGGCGCTCGGCCCGTCCTTGGGCGTGGCACCCTCGGGCAGGTGAATGTGCAAGTCGATCTTCTGGTAGAAGTCCTCGGCCACACCCAGTTTGGCCGAGCGGCTGCGCACCACGGTAAGCGCGGCCTGGATCGACTCCTGCATCACCTCGCCCAGCTTGCCGGTGGTGATGCTCTTGCCCTTGCCCGGCATCACCACCGCTTCAATCGTGAGCAACTCGCCGCCGACCTCGGTCCAGGCGAGGCCGGTCACTTGGCCAACCTGATTTTTCTTTTCGGCGATGCCGAAGGCGTACTTGCGCACCCCCAGGAACTTGTCCAGGTTCTTCGCCGTGACCACGATTTTGCTGTCGCGGCTCTTGGTCACCAGAGTCTTCACCACCTTGCGGCAGATCTTGGAAATCTCGCGCTCCAGGCTGCGCACCCCCGCTTCCCGGCTGTAGTAGCGGATGACGTCGCGGATGGCCGACTCGGTGATCGAAACCTCGTCGAGCTTGAGCCCGTTGTTCTTCAACTGCTTCGGCAACAAGTAGCGCGTGGCGATATGCACCTTCTCGTCCTCGGTGTAGCCCGAGAGCCGGATGACTTCCATGCGGTCCAGCAGCGCCGGCGGAATGTTGAGGGTATTCGCGGTGGCGACAAACATCACCTCCGACAGGTCGTACTCGACCTCGACATAGTGGTCGACGAAAGTATGGTTCTGCTCCGGATCCAGCACTTCGAGCAGCGCCGAAGACGGATCGCCGCGGAAGTCCATGCCGAGCTTATCCACCTCGTCGAGCAGAAACAGCGGATTGCGCACACCGACTTTCGCCATGTTCTGCAGGATCTTGCCGGGCATCGAACCGATATAGGTACGGCGGTGGCCGCGAATCTCCGCCTCGTCGCGCACGCCGCCCAGCGACATGCGCACGAACTTGCGGTTGGTCGCCTTGGCGATGGATTGGCCGAGCGAGGTCTTGCCGACGCCGGGCGCCCCCACCAGGCACAGGATGGGTGCCTTCACCTTGTCCACCCGGCTTTGCACCGCCAAGTACTCGACGATGCGCTCCTTGACCTTCTCCAGGCCGTAGTGATCGGAGTCGAGGCTTATCTCCGCGGCGGCGATGTCCTTGGAGATCTTGCTGCGTTTTTTCCACGGCAGTCCGACCAGGATGTCGATATAGTTGCGCACGACCGTGGCTTCGGCCGACATCGGCGACATCAGGCGCAGCTTTTTCAGCTCGGCCTCGGCCTTCACACGCGCGTCCTTGGGCATGCGCGCCAGCTTTATTTTCTTCTCGATTTCGTCGAGGTCCGCGCCGTCCTCGCCCTCGCCCAGTTCCTTCTGGATCGCCTTGACCTGCTCGTTCAGGTAATACTCGCGCTGGCTCTTTTCCATCTGCCGCTTGACCCGGCCGCGGATGCGCTTTTCGACCTGCAAAATATCGATCTCGGTCTCGAGCTGCCCGAGCAGATGCTCCAGGCGCGCCTTGACATCGAACATTTCCAGCACCTGCTGCTTCTGTTCCAGCTTCAGCGGCAGGTGTGCGGCGACGGTGTCCGCCAGACGCCCGGCTTCCTCGATGCCGCCGAGCGAGGTCAGAATCTCGGGCGGGATTTTCTTGTTCAGCTTCACGTACTGGTCGAACTGCGTCACCAGCGCCCGGCGCATGGCCTCGACCTCGTTATTGTCGCTCGCATCCGCCGGAACGGGGCGGGCCACGGCCACGTAATGGCTGCGCTGGTCCTCGATTTCCTTGATCACCGCGCGCTGGCTGCCTTCGACCAGAACCTTTACCGTGCCGTCAGGCAGCTTCAGCATCTGCAGTATGTTGGCGATGCAGCCAATCTGATACATGTCCTCGGCGGCAGGCTCGTCCTTGGCCGCCGATTTTTGCGCCGCCAGCATGATGCTCTTGCCCGCTTCCATGGCGATTTCCATGGCTTTGATCGACTTGGGCCGGCCGACAAACAGCGGAATCACCATGTGCGGGAAGACCACGACGTCGCGCAGCGGAAGCAGCGGAAATTGGGTCAGATCAGGGGAATATTCAGTAGCGGACATGGTGAAACCTCAAGGGAGTATTTGCCAATAAGATGGGGGCGGGGGGACATTAGTTCAACCCCGCGGGCGTTCTCAGGAAAGAGAACCTGCGACCTTCGGCGGGTCGGAGTAGATCAGAAGCGGCTTGCCCTCGCCGTGGACGGTGGCCTCGTCGATGACCACCTTGCTCACATTCTCCATGGTCGGCAACTCGTACATCGTGTCGAGCAGCACCTGCTCGAGGATGGAGCGCAAACCGCGGGCCCCGGTCTTGCGCGCAAGCGCTTTCTGCGCAATGGCCGACAGCGCCGGCGGGCGTATTTCGAGCTCCGCGCCTTCCATGCCGAACAATCTTTGGTACTGCTTGATCAGCGCGTTCTTGGGCTGGGTCAGGATCTGCATCAACGCCGCCTCGTCCAGTTCTTCCAGCGTGGCGATCACCGGCATGCGCCCGACGAACTCCGGGATCAGGCCATATTTGATCAGGTCCTCCGGTTCCACCGCGCGCAGCACCGCGGTGATGTCCTTGCTGTCCTTGAGGCTGCGCACCTCGGCGCCGAAGCCGATGCCGCTCTTCTCCGAACGGCTGCGAATGATCTTCTCCAGGCCGTCGAAAGCTCCGCCGCAGACGAACAGGATGTTGGTCGTGTCCACCTGGACGAAATCCTGGTTGGGGTGCTTCCTGCCGCCCTGCGGCGGCACCGAGGCGATGGTGCCCTCGATCAGCTTCAGCAGCGCCTGCTGCACCCCCTCGCCCGAAACGTCGCGGGTGATCGACGGGTTGTCCGACTTTCTCGAAATCTTGTCGATCTCGTCGATGTAGACGATGCCGCGCTTGGCCTTGTCCACGTCGTAGTCGCAGTTCTGCAGCAGCTTCTGGATGATGTTCTCGACGTCCTCGCCGACATAACCCGCCTCGGTGAGGGTGGTGGCGTCGGCGATGACGAAGGGCACGTTCAGCAACCGCGCCAGCGTCTGCGCGAGCAGGGTCTTGCCCGAACCGGTCGGCCCGATCAACAGAATGTTCGACTTCGCGAGCTCGACCTCATCGTTCTTGGACAGGTGCTTGAGCCGCTTGTAATGGTTATACACCGCCACCGACAGGATTCTCTTCGCCAGTTCCTGGCCGATCACGTATTCGTCGAGAATGTCGCAGATCTCCTTCGGCGTGGGCAGGTCGGACTTGGCGGTCTTGCCCCCCTTGTCGGTGCTGGTTTCCTCGCGAATGATGTCGTTGCACAGCTCGATGCATTCGTCGCAGATGAACACCGAGGGCCCGGCGATAAGCTTCCTCACCTCATGCTGGCTCTTGCCGCAGAAGGAACAATACAGGAGCTTTTCACCGGTGTTTTTTTCGGTCATTTAAGCCTCATTTCTTGGTGTCGGCGCGATTGCTCAGCACATTATCCACCAGGCCGTATTTCACCGCTTCGTCAGCCGACATGAAATTGTCCCGGTCGGTATCGCGCGCGATGGTCTCCACGCTCTGGCCGGTATGATGGGCCAGCATCTCGTTCAGTCGCCCGCGCAGGTACAGAATTTCCTTGGCGTGGATTTCGACGTCCGATGCCTGTCCTTGGAAGCCGCCCATCGGCTGATGAATCATGATGCGCGAATTGGGCAGGCAATAACGCTTGCCCTTGGCCCCCGCGGCGAGCAGGAACGAGCCCATGCTGGCGGCCTGGCCCACGCACAAGGTGCTCACGTCGGGTTTGATGAACTGCATCGTGTCGTAGATGGCAAGCCCGGCGGACACCGAACCGCCCGGCGAATTGATGTAAAAGGAAATGTCCTTGTCCGGATTTTCCGATTCGAGGAACAGCAACTGGGCGACGATCAGATTGGCCGTCATCTCGTTCACCACACCCACCAGAAACACCACCCGCTCCTTCAGCAGGCGCGAGTAGATGTCGTAGGCGCGCTCGCCCCGCCCGCTCTGCTCGATGACCATGGGAATCAGGCCCAGGCTTTGGGGACCTTCGAAATCGGCCTGCGGCTCCATCCATCCCGCCGCGCGCGGCTTCCAACTCGGCTGCATCATGCAGATTTCCCCATGAATTCATCGAAATTCACGGCCTTGTCCTCGACCTTGGCGTGCTCGAGCACCCAAGCGACGACATTGTCTTCCAGCACCAGGCTTTCCATCTCAGACAGGCGCTGCGGCTGCGAATAAACCCATTTTACCACCTCGTCGGGTTGCTCGTAGGTTTCGGCCTGCTCCGCCACCAGGGCGCGCACCTGCTCCGGCTTGGCCGCCAGATCATGCTTCTTCACCAATTCGGCGATGATCAAACCGAGCGATACACGGCGCTGCGCCTGCTGCTCGAACATCTCCGGATTGACGGGCAACTGCTCGATCTTCATGCCGCGCGCCTCGAGGTCGGCGCGCGTGGCCTGCACCAGCCGCTGCGCTTCCATCGCGATCAGCGCCTTGGGCAGATCGATCTTGGTCGCGTCGAGCAGCACTTGCATGACCTTGTTCTTGATATCGGCCTGGGTGCGTTTTTTCACCTCGCGCTCGATATTGGCCTTCATCTCGGCACGCATCTTGGCGAGGTCGCCATCGGCCACGCCAAGCGAGCGGGCAAACTCGGCGTCCACCTCGGGCAGGTGCGGCTCCTCGACCAGCTTGACCGAGAGTTCGAAGTTCGCGCTCTTGCCGGCCACGTCCTTGCCGTGATAATCGGCGGGAAACGCCAGTTCGAACGTTTTGGTCCCGCCGGCCGCAAGTCCGAGGGCGTTGGCCTCGAACTCGGGCAGCATCTGCTTCTCGCCCAGCACGAAAACAAAATCGCTTGCCTTGCCGCCGGCGAACTCGACGCCGTCGATCTTGCCCAAAAAATCCACCGTCAGGCGATCACCCGCTGCTGCCGGCCGTTCCACCTGGTGGAACTGCCGGCGCTGTTTGCGCAGGATTTCCAGCGTCTTGTCGACCTCGGCATCGCCCACGCTGAGCGCGGGGCGCTCAATCCGGCTCTCGCCAATGTCGCCCGGCACCACTTCCGGATAGATCTCGAAGGTGGCGCTGAACTCGATGCTCTTGGCGTCGGCCTCGCGCGCTTTGGGCTCGATGCGCGGATAGCCGGCCACCTTGAGGTTCTGCTCGCGCACCACATCGCTGAAAGCCTTCTGCACGGCGTCGCCGACAACCTCGGAGCGCACCTGCGGTCCATATTGCTGGGCAACGAGTTTCAGCGGCACCTTGCCCGGACGAAAGCCGGCCATTTTCAGGCTGCGGGAGAGTTTTTTCAGCCGCTCATCCACCTGCTTCTCGATTTCCTCAACCGGCACCGCCACGTTCAGGCGACGCTCCAGCTGGCCCAGATTTTCCAAAATTGTCGGCATCAAATTCCCTTGAGTTCTGTAGCTAAACCGGGAGATCGAAAGGAGGCGCCTCCTTTTCGTTACCCACTCTTACAACTGCGCGGCATGGTGCGAAGGAAGGGACTCGAACCCCCATGCCGTAAGGCGCTGGAACCTAAATCCAGTGCGTCTACCAATTCCGCCACCTTCGCGCAGATGCAATTTTACGCGATTTCCCCATATACTGTCAGCCCGAACTCTAAGTAATTCCCCTAATTCCTCAAGAATTTCAAGCTAATGTCCGCAGGGCACTACGAGAACTTCCCGGTCGCCTCGGTGCTCCTGCCGGCCCCAATGCGCCATCCGGTCTCGGTCATCTACCGGTTTGCCCGCTCGGCCGATGATTTTGCTGACGAGGGGAATCTCCCGGCCGCCGAGCGGCTGGCGCAACTGGATGATTATCGTCAAGAAGTCGCGCGAATGGAGACCGGGGCTCCCCCGCGACAGCCGCTTTTCACCGAACTCGGAAAGATCGTGAACCAATACCAGTTGCCGCTACAGCTGTTTCGCGACCTGCTCGATGCGTTTGCGCAAGACGTGGTCAAAGGCCGCTATGCCGACTTCGCCGAAGTCATGGATTATTGCCGCCGCTCGGCCAACCCTGTGGGCCGCCTGCTGCTGCATTTGTTCCGCGCCGCAACCGCTCAGAACCTCAAGCGTTCGGATGACATCTGCACCAGCCTGCAACTGATCAACTTCTGGCAAGACGTGGAAATCGACTGGCGCAAGAATCGTATTTACCTGCCGCAAGACGAGATGCAGCGATACGGCGTGACCGAGCGCCAGATCGCAGCTGGCGATGTTTCCGGCCAATGGAAAGCCCTCATGCGGTTCCAGGTGGAGCGCGCGCGCGCGATGATAAAATCCGGATCGCCGCTGGGGCGCGCATTGCCGGGCCGCGTCGGCCTCGAAATCCGCACTATCGTCCAGGGCGGTCTGCGCATACTGGAAAAAATAGACAAGGTCGAAGGCGACGTCTACCGTCACCGGCCGGCGCTCCGGACATGGGACTGGCCGTTGATCCTTACCAGGGCGTTGGCGAAATGATGCGGCCTTCGCTTGTGACGCATTTTTTCCGCGGAGGACCCAGAAAACGCGGGGTACGCCGAGCAGAGTCCCGTTTGAATTCCCTCCGCCTCCTCTGCCTCCGCCGCAGTTGATCGAAATTCCAGATCTCGGAATGTCCGTGACCCCTGACGAATACTGTCAACACAAGGCCGTACAGAGCGGATCGAGCTTCTATTACTCGTTCCTGTTCCTGCCGCCCGAACGCCGTCGCGCCATCACCGCGCTGTACGCCTTCTGCCGCGAGGTGGACGACATCGTCGATGAATGCACCGACAGCGGCGTCGCGTATACGAAACTCGCATGGTGGCGGCAGGAACTCGCCCGCCTCTATGCCGGGGAGCCGCAGCATCCGGTGGCGCGGGCGCTGCAGCCCGCGATTCAACCGTTTCGCATCAAGCAGGAATATCTGGCCGAGATCATCGACGGCATGGAAATGGACCTGAGCCAGAACCGCTATCTCGATTTTGCCGCGCTGGAGCAGTACTGCCACCGCGTCGCCGGCGTGGTGGGCCTGCTTGCGGCCTCGATCTTCGGCTACCGCGACGAGCAGACGCTGACCTACGCCCACACCCTGGGCCTCGCTTTTCAACTTACCAACATCATTCGCGATGTCGGCGAGGACAGTCGCAAGGGACGCATCTATCTGCCCATGAGCGAGCTGCAACAATTCGAGGTGACTGCGGCCGACATCCTGCACGCGCGTCAGACCGAGAACTTCACCCGCCTGATGACGTTTCAGATCGGGCGTGCCGAGCGCTACTACGTCGCGGCGTTTCAACAATTGCCTGATGTGGACCGCAAGGCGCAGCGGCCCGGCCTGATCATGGCGGCCATCTACCGTGCGCTACTGCGGGAAATAGAAGCCGACGGCTGCAAGGTGCTCACCCAGCGCACGGCATTGACGCCCCTGCGCAAGCTGTGGATTGCGTGGAAAACCTGGATCACGGTGTGAACGTCGCCATCATCGGCGCCGGCTGGGCCGGCATGGCCGCGGCGGTCGCGCTGGCCCAGACAAAGATTCCGGTCACCATATTCGAAGCAGCGCGACATCTGGGCGGCCGCGCGCGCTCGGTCCAAATCGAGGGTGTAGAACTCGACAACGGCCAGCATGTTTTGATCGGCGCTTACCGCGAAACCCTGCGCCTGATGCGCGCAGTCGGCGCCGACCCAGGCCAACTGCTGCTGCGCCAGCCGTTTGCCATCGAATACCCGGGCAAGTTCAGGCTGCGCACGCTGCGCCTGCCCGCGCCGCTGCATCTGCTTGCCGCCCTGCTCGGCGCAAGCGGGCTGGGTTGGGGCGAGCGCATCGCCGCTATCCGCTTCATCGCCGCGATGCGCAGAAACGCCTATCGCATCGCCACCGACATGCCGGTCGCCGGGTTGCTCGCACAGCACCGCCAGACCGGAGCGCTCGCCCGCTATTTGTGGGAACCCTTGTGCGTGTCCGCCCTCAACACCCCGGCCGCCTCAGCCTCGGCGCAGGTCTTCCTCAACGTATTGCGCGATGGGCTGGACGGGACACGCGAGGCGAGCGATTTTCTCGTTCCGCGCGCGGATCTGGGCAGACTTTTCCCGCAGCCTGCTGCGGCGTTTGTGCGCGCGAACGGCGGCTCGGTGCTGCTGGAGACGCGAGTGCGGACGCTGGGTAAAGCATCCGGCGGTTTCGCCCTGGATGATCGTGCCGAACGCTACACCCATGCCATCCTTGCTGTCGGGCCGCATCAAATCGACGCCCTGCTGGATCGATTTCCCCTGCTCGCGCCAACTCGCGAGAGCATAGCAGCCCTGGCCTACGAGCCGATCTACACCTGCTATCTGCAGTATCCGCAGGAGGTCTCGATGCCTCAGGCCATGGCCGGCTTCGATGGCGGCACGACCCAGTGGATATTCGACCGCGGCAGGCTGAGCGGCGCATCGGGACTGCTCGCCGCCGTGATCAGCGCGCGCGGCGGGCACCAGAATCTTTCCCAGGACGCTTTGGCAAGCGCCGTCCATCGCGAACTCGCTGATTTCATGCCCGTCCTGCCGCAGCCGTTGTGGTCGCGCGTGATTGCGGAAAAGCGCGCCACCTTCTCCTGCCGTCCCGGCATCGCGCGGCCAGGGAACAAAACTGCGGTGAGGAATCTCTATCTGGCGGGGGATTACACCGCCAGCGACTACCCGGCCACGCTGGAGTCGGCCGTCCGCAGCGGCGTGCTCGCCGCGCGCCTGGTGCGCGAGCAATAGAGCCTACTTGCATTCAGCAGACGAACGCGGTGAATGTAAGCGCGCTCTAACGCAGTCGCGCGATCGCGTCCTCGACCCTGTCGCTGGCGATGATTTCCAGGCCGCCTATCGCCTGCCTGGGCACATTGGCCTTGGGAATGATCGCTTGCGTGAAACCGAGCTTCGCCGCTTCGCGCAACCTCTCCTGCCCGCGTGGTGCAGGCCGGATTTCGCCGGCCAAACCTACTTCCCCGAACACCACCAGCTTCTGCGGCAGCGGTTTGGCGCGCAGCGACGACACGATCGCGAGCAGCACGGCGAGGTCGGCCGCGGGCTCGCTGATTTTCACTCCGCCCACCGCGTTGACGAACACATCCTGGTCGAAACAGGCGATACCTGCATGCCGGTGCAGCACGGCGAGCAGCATGGCGAGCCGGTTCTGCTCCAGCCCGACCGAGAGACGGCGCGGATTGGGCGCATGCGCTTCGTCCACCAGCGCCTGGATCTCGACCAGCAGCGGCCGCGTACCCTCCTGCGTCACCAGCACGCAGGAACCCGGCACCTCGCCGTCGTGCTGCGACAGGAACAGCGCGGAAGGGTTGGACACCCCTTTCAGTCCCTTGTCGGTCATGGCGAACACGCCCAGTTCGTTCACCGCGCCGAACCGGTTCTTGAACGCGCGGATCAGCCGGAAGCTCTGGTGCGTGTCGCCTTCGAAGTAAAGCACGGTGTCGACGATGTGCTCCAACACCCGCGGCCCGGCGAGCGCGCCTTCCTTGGTCACGTGACCGATGAAAACGATGGTCATGCCGGATTGCTTGGCCAGGCGCGTCAACTGCGCGGCACACTCTCGCACCTGCGCCACTGATCCCGGCGCCGAGGAGAGGGCATCGGAATAAAGTGTCTGGATGGAATCGATGACCACGATTTCCGGCCTGGCCTCGCCGAGCACGGCTTGGA
>JADGRR010000514.1 GCA_017880745.1 Burkholderiales bacterium | reverse complement strand
GCAGCGTCACCTCCATGCCGTGCCAAAGAATAGAGCGTTAAAGGTTGTCGCTGGCATCGTCGCTTCGTTCACTGGTCTCGCTGGCGCGATTATTCTTCTGTCGGAAGCGAAAATAATAAGCTTCGCGATGGCGATGCTAATGCTTGTTGCGTTGTTGGCGATGTACCTCGGATTCGGAATTCTATTTGCTGTCTATCGCTTGATTGGCAAGCTGGAATGAGCATAATACCGGCATCGCGGGACCGCGTTGAAGACCGGCAGGCAAACGTGGCGGCCAGCCTCACATTGCACCGTACGGTCAACAGCCAGCTTCGCCGCCTGTTGGCGGCCGGTGATTGTGGTCGTTGGGCGGACCGCATTCCTGACTACTCATGGCCTCGGAAACGATCACCATCGCCCGCGCCGAGCTGACCGCCGAGGTCAGCCGCGCCCTCATTGGCTCCCTAAACGACGAGCTGCGCAGTGTCTATTCCGAGCCGGGAGCAACTCACTTTCGGTTGGATCCCGAGGAAGTGACTGGCGGGCGCGGCACCTTCCTCATCGTTTGCCGAGAGGGAGCTCCGGTCGGCTGCGGCGCCCTTCGGCTCCTCGATGCCGAGACGGCCGAACTCAAACGGATGTATGTGGCTCCCAACGTCCGCGGGACAGGTCTGGGGCGGCGCCTCGTGACCGCTCTCGAGGCGGAGGCTCGGGCACTGGGCGTTCGGTTGTCTGCGTGCACTGGTCCGCGTGCAGCGGACGCGCGTGAAGCAGTGTCTTGCTTTGCTGTCAACGCGGTTTCTTAGTCTTTTGATCGGGGGAGCCCTAATGTACAGATCGATTGTTGCGATGGTCTTTAGCGCATTGGCATTTCCGGCATTGGCCCAGATGACGCCCGTAGGCGTGTGGCGCACCATTGACGACAACACGGGTGAAGTGTCATCGGAGGTGCGCATTGCCGATAACGCGGGCGTGCTCTCGGGCCGGATCGAAAAGCTGTTGCGCAAAGATGCCAAGCAGGACGATGTCTGCGATAAATGCGCGGATGACCGCAAGGACAAACCCGTGCTGGGGATGGAGATCATTCGCGGCTCGAGGAAAACCGAAGGCCGCGACCTTTGGGAGGGCGGCAAAATTCTTGATCCGGATAACGGAAAGGAATACACCCTGCGCCTGACCCCGATCGAGGGCGGAAAAAAGCTCCAGGTGCGTGGCTACATTGCATTTTTCTTTCGAAGCCAAACCTGGATTCGCGTGCAGTAATTGATGTTCAGGAACAATACGACGGCGCGTGCGCGTTCGCGCGCGCGGGGGATTTTGCCCAGTTACACCCGGACAAGCGGGGGAAATGCCCCCGTCGTTTTTGGCGACGAGGCGCAATCAGTTGCAGAAATGTGAAGTAGTAAACATTTCGCGCCAAGAGTCCCATTGGCACGCCGCTTGCATTATCTGAGTTGTCCGGAACAGTGGACGTAATTCACACTATTAAGGAGAGTACCTATGTTGAAGTCCAAAGTACGCGGTTTCGCCGTCGCGGTCGCCATCGTCGGCGCCCTCAGTGTTGTGGCCAGCCCGGCCTATGCCAAGCGCGTCAAGTGCTTCGCGAATCCGGTGCCCGGCCACCCCGGACAGTTCATCGTCC
The DNA here is from genome assembly GCA_017880745.1 of Burkholderiales bacterium. GTDB lineage: Bacteria > Pseudomonadota > Gammaproteobacteria > Burkholderiales > SG8-39 > 2-12-FULL-64-23. The sequence continues at coordinate 1,370 of JADGRR010000514.1, read as the reverse complement.
ACTGCGGGACCGCGCGTCCGTAATTTTCGCACCACGCAGCACAACGCCCCGGAGGTCCTTCCTCCGGGGCATTTTTTTGAATGAGGCAGCGCGATGTTCGGATCCACGTTTCTCCTGCTTGCCCGCGCGAGCGCCCGCGGCGGCATCCTCTGTGTCCAACCCGGTTTCACGTCGCCGGCCCACGCAAGGCGAGCGCAATTCCCGAAAGTGCAGGAATCGGCTTATGCCGAACCTTTCGCCGCGACTTGCGCGGACGACCGTAAATAGCACGGCTTACCGGAAACGCACGCGATGTCCTGCCACCCTCTGCGTTTTTATTTTTTCCCGCTGTTTGCTGCTGCCTTGGCCGGAGCGCCGCCTACACAGGCCGCCACTCCGGGCACGGACCGCAGCCAGACCCAGGATGTCTTCAGCGGCCGGCTGGAGCTCGGGCTCGCGCACGAAATCACGCATGCGAACGAGATCAAGCTGGGCAACGGCCCGGTGCTGCTCCTGCCGGGGGAGCGCATGCGCAAGGCCGATACCTATCGCCAACTCGCGGCCGACGCCAACATCAATGTCCCTTGCGGCGCGCAGCTCAACTGCGTCGCCAGCGCGAGCGTCGATTCGCGCACTGGCGCGCGCACCAACGAGTTCGACACGGGCATAGCCGAGGCCGATGCCGGCGTGCAATACACCGCCGGCACGATCGTGTACGGCCTGCGCGCCGGCCGCCAACAATGGCAGGTTGGCGGGCAATCGTTCCGGCGGGTGAATACCCTGGTGGGCGATGCCGTCATGGCGTTCGGCGAGCAACTCTCCGCCTACGGCTCGGTCGAAGCATCGCGCTATGAGCACCCCGGCGACAACGCCTTTCTCGACGCGGAATACCACGCGCTGACCGGCAACCTGCGCTGGGGGACGAACAACAAATGGCAGTCGGCCTACACGGTGCAGGCTACCGTATCGCGCGAAGACAACCGGCAGCGGGATCCTTCCTTGGACGTGCGCGGTCTGCTCCTGCGCCTGGGATGGGAAGCGAAGCCGGCCGAGCGTTGGGCGATCCAGCCGGCTCTGATGGTGCAGACGCTGCGCTATGGCGGCGTCGATCCTGTGTTCGGCGTGCAGCGCAACGACCTGTTTTCCCAGATCGAGCTGATCGCGGATTACAAGATCAGCGAAAAGCTGAAATGGCGTTTTGAGCTGATGCGCGCTCGCTACCGCTCTACTGCCGCAGTCATCAACAACGACTGGTCGAGCGTCGGCACCGCGCTGCGCTGGGAATTCTAACAATTGAGGGGCTTCGCGGGCGCGAAGCATCGGAAAGAAGGCAGTCCGGCACGCGTCTCGCGGCGTGCAACCCTAGGTAGAGCTTCTCGCACAGTGGCATC
>JADGRR010000513.1 GCA_017880745.1 Burkholderiales bacterium | reverse complement strand
GGCGTCGAGAAGATGCTGGAAGTGCCGCTGCACCTGAACATAGGCGTTAAGGTCGCCGATCCGCTCGTAGAGGGCCGTCGAGCCCTTGAGATCGGTGAATACCAGGGTCACGTCGAGAACCGCAATGCCCTCCGTCGCGCTGATCACCTCCGAGCGGAAGACGTCGCGAAAGGTTTGTGTCATCAGCAGTCGCTTGCCGGACAGGGATGGCGTGAAGCGAAGCTTCGGGCGCTGAAACGTCGCAACGGGAAGCTGCAGGATGCCGAACACCACCGGCAGCGGGCCGGCGTTGCGAACCTCGAACACGACCTTGCCGGGTGCGATGTTTGCGGTGGCGGCCACGCAAGTGCCGCGGTCGAGCCTGACCGGCACGTGAGGCGGCGTTGGGGCTGGCGTGACACCGCCCCCACTTGCGATCGGGAAAAAGAACTGAGCGTCGCTTTCGAAATCCTGGCCCAGAAGCGCGCCTTCGGCGGCATCAACCTCGAGATAGGCCGTAGCACCGGGTTCTATGCGGGTAAGCGCTCTCACTAGCCCTTTGGCAGCCTCGCACCATGGCACGCCGTCGGGCATGATGCCGCCCGGCGTGATTTTATAAGCGAAGACGAAATCCCAGGCCGAAAGCGCATCCGGGGCATGGAAGCGGATGCCGCGCACGGCGGGCGAAACCGTAAACGTCACCGTGATGTAATCGTCGAGCGCGGCCTCGTAATCGCTTTGGCAGAGGTGGCAGTGGAAATGCGTGTGCAGTTTGCGCAGGCTTCGGAAGCTCTCGACAACGTCGGAGCACATCGGACAAACCAGCAGCCAGTCCATGTCGAACAGCCCGGCCACGCAGGCATGCAGGAAAAGATCGATCGCTTCAGCTTCGGCAATCGACTTCTCTGTGGCGAACTGGATCGGATTGATGCGGTAGAGGGCCTCGTCCGTGCCCGAGCGCAGCAGCGTCTCCAGCCGGGAGACGACGCGCGGACTCCAGGATTTGGCCGCTTCAAGCGCGACCAGGCGCTCTTCGAGCTTCTTTTCGTCGATCATCGCATGACACCGCGATAACACTCGATCATAGGCGTTCCTAAATACACAATCCATGAGCTCGGGGCGAGCCCATCGGGGCGGTATTCCAGCCCGAAGTTTTCACGCCTCTAGCTGGCTACAACCTCACGCCGACAGCAGGTCGACCCATGTGTGCTCGTGCCCGAAAACGGAAGTTGCCAGCGCACGACCGCTCCGCGAGGCGCCTGAACGCCCGACGGATTTCGAACCCTTCTCGGATAATTTCGAGCGTACGACCAGGAGCGCAAGCGACGGAACGAACAATCCAGACTTCGGTCGCGGCGCCATGGCTGGCTTCGCTTGCGCCCGCAATGACGGCTGACGGTGCAGCACCGCTCAATGCGACAGGATTTTCGACAGGAAATGCTGCGCGCGGTCGCTGCGGGGCTTGCCGAAGAAGTCGGTCTTCAGGGCGTCCTCGACGATCTCGCCCCTGTCCATGAAGACGACGCGGTGGGCCACCTTGCTGGCAAAGCCCATTTCATGGGTGACGACCATCATGGTCATGCCCTCGCGGGCGAGATCGACCATGACGTCGAGCACCTCGCTGATCATTTCCGGATCGAGCGCCGAGGTCGGCTCGTCGAACAGCATCGCGATCGGGTCCATGGCCAGCGCCCGCGCAATCGCCACGCGCTGCTGCTGGCCACCGGACAGTTCCGCCGGATATTTGCGCGCATGCTCGGTCAGTCCGACCCGCTCCAGCAGGCGCATGCCCTTGGCGAGCGCAGCGTCATGGGTCCGCCCCAGCACCTTCTCCTGCGCCAGACAGAGATTGTCGATGATCCGCAGATGCGGAAACAGCTCGAAATGCTGAAACACCATGCCGACGCGCGCGCGCAATTTCGGCAGATCGGTCCTGGGATCATTGACCTTGATGCCGTCGAGGATGATCTCGCCGGCCTGAAACGGCTCCAGCGCGTTGACGCATTTGATCAGCGTCGACTTCCCGGACCCGGAGGGACCGCAGACCACCACGACCTCGCCCCTGGCGACGCTGGTGGTGCAATCCTTCAGCGCCTGGAAATTCGGCCCGTACCATTTGTCGACGTGGCTGATCTCGATCATGTGGCTCTCATCAACGGACGATGGCGATGCGCGCCTGCAGGCGGCGGACGCCGTAGGAGGCGAAACAGGAGATCGTGAAGTAGACCAGCGCCGCGAACAGGTACATCTCGACCAGCCGCCCGTCGCGTTGCGCGACCTTGGAGGCCGCGCCGAGAAAATCCGGGATCGACAGCACATAGACCAGCGAGGTGTCCTGGAACAGCACGATGGTCTGGGTCAGCAGGATCGGCAGCATGTTGCGGAACGCCTGCGGCAGCACGACATAGCGCATGGTCTGGCTATAGGTCAGTCCCAGCGCGTAGGACGCGGCCGGCTGGCCCTTGGAGATCGACTGGATGCCGGCGCGCATGATCTCGGAGAAATAGGCGGCCTCGAACAGGACGAATGTGATGAGCGAGGAGGCGAAGGCGCCGACACGGATCGGTCGCGCGGCGCCGGTCAGCCACTGGCCGATATAGGGCACCAGGAAGTAGAACCAGAAGATCACCAGCACCAGCGGCAACGAGCGCATGAAGTCGACATAGATGCCCGCGATCCACCCGAGCAGCTTCAGCCCCGACAGCCGCATCAGCGCGATCAGCGTGCCGAACACCAGCCCGCCCACGGCCGACAGCGCGGTCAAGGTCAGCGTGAAGGTCATGCCGTCGAGGAACAGGTAGGCGAACGAACGGCGGATGACGTCGAAGTCGAAATTGGCGAACATCTATTTCCCCGCGATAGTGCCGGGAATCGCAACGCTGCGCTCGAGCAGGCGCATCGCGACGACGACAACGACGTTGATCGCAAGGTACATCAACGTCGCCGCGGTGAACGCCTCGAACACCTGGAAGGAGAACTCCTGCATGGACCGCGCCTCGCCGGTCAGTTCGAT
>JADGRR010000512.1 GCA_017880745.1 Burkholderiales bacterium | reverse complement strand
CACGCCGGAGACCATCAAGGAGACGATCGCCAACGGTCGCAAGGGCGTGATGCCGCCCTGGGGGGCGGTGCTGGGCGAGGAAGGCGTGAAGGACATGGCTCATTACGTGATGTCGCTCAACGGCCGGACCTTCGATTCCTTGCGTGCCGCTCGCGGCAAGGAGAAGTTCATGACCACCTGTGTTGCGTGTCACGGCGCCGAGGGCAAGGGGAATCCGGTCATAGGCGCAGAAAACCTCACCACCTTGGGCTTGCTGCACGGCGCGGACGAACCGGCGCTGATCGAGACCATAAGCAAAGGCCGCATCGACACCATGCCGGCACAAAAAGAGCTTCTCGGTGAGGCCAAGGTGCACATTCTGGCAGCCTACGTGTGGAGCCTGTCGAATGCACCGGGCGCCGCCGTTCCGCCGGCCAAGACCGGTGCCAAATAAGCGCCGCGCAGCCACCGCTGCCGCGCCAGCGTCGTTGAACACCCCCTTTGCGCTGACGCCGTCCGACACTGGCCCGCCGTGGGGCTCAGGCCGGGCGCCTTGCTCCCGCGTCGCCATACGGTAGGCGCCGGTGAACGACAATTTGAAAACGGCCGACCTGACCAATCCAGGCGAGACGGTCGAGCAGCCGCTGTATGAAATCCGCAGGGAAATCTACTCGCGTGCGGTAAGCGGCTGGTTCGCGCGCTGGCGCTGGGCGCTGGTGATTTTCACCCAGCTGGTGTTCTATGGCGGTCCCTGGCTTTCCTGGAACGAGCGCCAGGCGGTGCTGTTCGACCTGGTGGCGCGCAAGTTTTACATTTTCGGTATCGTCTTCTGGCCGCAGGACTTCATCTACCTCACCGGGCTGCTGGTGGTGTCGGCGCTGTCGCTGTTCCTGTTTACCGCGGTGGCCGGGCGGCTTTGGTGCGGTTATGCCTGTCCACAGACGGTGTACACCGAGATTTTCATGTGGATCGAGCGCAAGGTCGAAGGCGACCGCTTGGCGCGCATGCGGCTCGATCAGCAGCCGCTGTCGGCGCGCAAATTCGGGCTCAAGGCGGTCAAACACGGATTGTGGATGGCGCTCGCGCTGTGGACCGGTTTCACCTTCGTCGGCTACTTCACGCCGATACACCAGCTTGCCGCCGAAGTCGCGGGTATCACGGCATCGGCAGGGCAGGCCGGCTCTCCCTCTCTGGGACCGTGGGAGATATTCTGGGTCCTGTTCTACGGTTTTGCCACCTATGGCAACGCGGGCTGGATGCGCGAGCAGGTATGCAAGTACATGTGCCCGTATGCGCGTTTCCAGAGCGCCATGTTCGACCCGGACACGCTGGTCATCACCTACGATCGCGAGCGCGGCGAGCCGCGCGGGCCGCGGGCGCGCAATATCGACGCGCAATCCCTGGGGCTGGGGCATTGCGTCGACTGCGACATCTGCGTGCAGGTCTGTCCTACGGGGATCGATATCCGCAGCGGCCTGCAATACGAATGCATCGGCTGCGCCGCCTGTATCGACGGCTGCAATCAGGTGATGGCGAGGATGGGCTACCCCAAGGGCTTGATCCGCTATACGACCGAGAACGCATTGCAGCAGAAGCTGGCTCCGCGCCAGATCCTGGCGCGGGCGCTGCGGCCGCGTGTGCTTGTCTACACCGCGATCCTGTGGACCATCATCATCGCCATCGGCATCACCCTGTACGCGCGCGTGCCGCTCAAGGTCGACGTGATCCGCGACCGGGCGAACCTCGCGCGCGAGGTCGAGGGACGCTGGGTGGAAAACATCTACCGCCTGCAGATCATGAATACCGGGGAGGCGCCGCACCGCTTCGTCATCCGCGCGAGCGGGGCGGAAACGCTGCAGGTTGCGGGCGGGGAAGCGGTCGAAATTCCCGGCGCCACCACGCGCATGGTGCCGGTGCGGCTGCGCATCGACGCTGGCAAGTTGCCGGCCGGATCGCATAAAATCGAGTTTGAAGTCGCGGCGGCCGACGATGCGGCCATCGTTGCGCGCGAGCGCTCGATTTTTCTGGTGAGATGAGGCGACCATGAGTGCAGACGGCGTGCCGGTTCAACCTTGGTACCGCGAGCGCTGGCCGTGGATACTGATGGCCGGTCCGGCGATCGCCGTCGTCGCAGGACTCACCACCGCCTGGCTGGCGATCCGCAGCGACGATGGGCTGGTGATCGACGATTACTACAAGCAGGGCCTGGCGATCAACCAGACGCTCGGTCGCAGCGATGCGGCCAAGCGCCTCGGCATAGAAGCGCAACTCTATCTCGCCGACGGCCGGGTGCGGGTGGTGCTCGGAGCGGCGGCCGGGAGCGGAGCGCTGACCCTGCGCCTGGTGCATCCGACGCGTGCGGGCATGGACCAGAGCCTGAATCTGGCCGCGGTCGAACCGGGCGTGTTCGAGGGGCGAATGCGGCCACTGCCTCCTGGGCGCTGGCATGTGGTGCTGGAGGAGCGGGACTGGCGCCTGGCCGGCGATTGGGTCCTGCCAACGGCGGGCGTGTTGACGCTCCGCGGTGGTTCGCCGTTGCCCGCGGACACCGACAAGTCAAAGGAGGGCAAGCCATGACACAGCGACTGATGTGGATCCTGTGGCCGGCGTTTCTGGTCGCCGGCATCGCCGAGGGGATCACTTTCAGCTTGTTCGATCCGCAGGACATGCACGTGTTCGGTGAACCCGTGGACCTCGGCCGGACCGCGATCTATTCGATCGGTTTTTTTCTGTTCTGGGCTTTCGCCGCGGCATCAAGCGCGCTAACCTGTTTCCTGCAGCGCTCGCCGTTCGAGGTGAACCGCTGCCCGCTGCCGGAACTTGAGCGGCCGGAGGGCTGCCCCAAGCGCGGACAGCCCGGCGGATGCGGCTGATCTATTTTCCAAAGGAGGCGTCATGTTCAAGAACATTCTGGTACCCACGGACGGCTCGAAATTGTCGCAAAAGGCGATCAAGTCGGGCGTGGCTTTCGCCAAGAAGCCAGTTGATGTTCGCGGTCACGCGGCTCGCATGCTCGC
>JADGRR010000511.1 GCA_017880745.1 Burkholderiales bacterium | reverse complement strand
ACACGGAAGGCAAAGGCGAGTCGCAGCCGATCGCCGACAACAAGACCAAGGAAGGCCGCGCCAAGAACCGCCGCGTCGAAATCGAGGTGGTGGGTTCGCGCTCCAAGTAAGAGTGCATAACAAGACGAGGGGACACGTCCCCTCGTGCTCCCCTGAATCAGTCGCCTAACGGCGATGCTGTTAGGCGCTCCAAGACTTTCGTAACCCTTTAAAAGCCCTGCGCACGCGGGGCTTTTTTATTTCGACGGCCAAGCACATGAATGTCGACCCGCAAGAACTAGCCAAGTTCAGCGAACTGGCGCACCGCTGGTGGGATCCCACCAGCGAATTCAAGCCGCTGCACCAGATCAATCCGCTGCGCCTGCGCTGGATCGATGACACGGCCGGATTGAAGGACAAGTCGGTGCTGGACGTAGGTTGCGGCGGGGGCATTCTCGCCGAAGCCATGGCCGCGCTCGGCGCGCGTGTCAAGGGCATCGATCTGTCGGACAAGGCGCTGAAGGTGGCGCTGCTGCACCTGCTCGAATCCCGTCTCGACGTGAACTACGAAGAAATCAGCGCAGAGGAACTGGCGCTGCGCGAGGCCGGGCAATACGACGCGCTCACCTGCATGGAAATGCTGGAGCACGTGCCCGACCCCGCCAGCACGGTCAGCGCCTGCGCGCAACTGGTCAAGCCGGGCGGACACGTATTCTTCTCCACCCTCAACCGCAATCCCAAGTCCTATGTGTTCGCCGTGATCGGTGCCGAATACATCCTGCGCCTGTTGCCGCGCGGCACACACGACTATGCGAAATTCCTCAAACCCTCTGAACTCGCGCGGTATTGCCGCGCTGCCGGCCTCACGCTGGAGTCGGTGATCGGCATGGGCTACAACCCGCTGACAAAGGTCTACTCGCTCAACCAGGACACCAGTGTCAATTACCTGATGCACTGCGTGCGCGATGCCTGAGTTTGGTCTGAACAAGGGGACCCAGGGAAGGGGCGGGACCCTTCCCGTCCCACCCGGTCCCCTTGTGAATCCCCCAGATTAGAGGAAGCTCTGGTTGCGTCACAAGCCGAATCAGAGCTTCCCTAGAATCAGCGCACGGGCGGTGCTGTTCGATCTGGACGGCACGCTCGCCGACACCGCGCCCGACCTGGCGCGGGCGCTCAACCGCGTGCGCGCTGCGCATCACCTGGCACCCATGCCGGTCGAGATCACCCGCCCCTACACTTCCAGCGGCGCCCGCGGCCTGCTCAAAGTCGGGTTTGGCCTGGACCCGGGAGACGAGCGCTACGAAGCGCTCAGGCTGCAGTTTCTCGAGTTCTACGCCGCCGGGATCTGCGTCGATACCCGGCTATTCGACGGCATGGCCGAACTGCTCGACCAGCTGGACCAGGACCGGCTGCCCTGGGGCGTGGTGACCAACAAAGCCGAGCGCTTTACCTTCGCCTTGCTCCAGGGCCTGCACCTGGACGAGCGCGCGGCCTGCGTCGTCGGCGGCGACACCGCAACCCGCCCGAAGCCGCATCCGGATCCGCTGCTGCACGCCGCCGCTGCGCTGCAACTGCCGCCTTCGGCCTGCCTGTACGTTGGCGACGATTTGCGCGACGTGCAGGCGGCGCGCGCTGCCGGCATGCGGGTCATCGCGGCGAAGTACGGCTATCTGGGCGACGGCGGGTCGATCGAGTCCTGGCAAGCCGATGCCATCATCGACCATCCGCGCGAGGTGCTCAATTACCTCTGAGCCCCTTGTCTTCTGCGTGGTTTCGCCCCATATGAGACAATGCGTGGGCAGTATGGGATTGGCGGGCGCGTGGCGAGAGGATTATTCCCCTCCCTCCTTACCCTCCACTCCCCGCCAGATACCGGGGGCGACCTGGTTTCGACGTGGGTTACAAAGCAGCGCAGTGCATACCGAGGCCCAGCCACCTCGTAAATCCAACTGGAACGCAATAACCGCGAACGACGAACGTTTCGCACTAGCCGCTTAATACCGGCTAGCTCTGCACCGGTTGGTTCATGGGCCGGGTAACGCAAGTTACAGCAGAGTCATTTACATGAGCTCGCGCGCCGCAGGGTCACTTTGCGACGCGTCAAAAAATAGGTGACTCGCCGTTTGCCAGCCTGCCGGTTGGCGGGTAAGCGGTCAAATCAAACAACCTGGCTAAGTATGTAGATCTGTCTGTAGAGGACTTGCGGACGGGGGTTCAATTCCCCCCGCCTCCACCAAACGGCGACGGCCACCCCTTGCGGGTGGCCGTTGGCGTTTTATGGGCGGTGGATTTGAAGCCCCGTCCGGCACGGACGGGGGGTTCGAAAGGACACAAGGCTTGAACTGCTTCAAGCCTTGTGCCTTGAGAACGGCGAGCGCCTGCAGGCGCGAGCGCGCCCTGCAAGGGCAATTCCCCCCGCCTCCAACATTTGCTCAAATTTCAACTCTTGCCAGTTGGGATTTTTTTGGCCCGTTCCCCAAATGATAAGATGCTGCAATCAGTCGTGGAAAGGGCATCGTCGCGGTGGATCACAGCCAGCACAACAAGATCGTCAGTTTCATCTGGAGCATCGCGGACGACTGCCTGCGCGACGTGTTCGTGCGCGGCAACTATCGCGACGTCATCGTTGTCGGCTCCACCCTGGCCACCAACAGCTTCGCGGGCAAGCGCTTCGACTTCATGCTCACCAATCCGCCCTACGGCAAATCGTGGAAAGCCGATCAGGACAGCATCGTCAGCGGCAAGGAAGTCATCGACCCGCGCTTCGAGGTCGTGTTGAGCGATTTCCGCGGCGAGAACCCGCGCAAGGAACCCGCCATTCCTCGCTCATCCGATGGCCAGCTCTTGTTCCTCATGGAAATGGTGGACAAGATGAAGCGCGTCGGCAAAGGCGGCAAGAACGGCGGCGACAGCCCGCTCGGCTCGCGCATCGCCTCGGTCCAGAACGGCTCCGCGCTTTTCACCGGCGACGCCGGCAGCGGCGAGAGCAACATCCGCCGCCATCTCATCGAGAACGACTG
>JADGRR010000510.1 GCA_017880745.1 Burkholderiales bacterium | reverse complement strand
AGAGGAAGCTTTGATCGCAGCACGGAGTTCATTGGAGCGTCCCCGGATTTCAGGATACCGGAGATGAGTCGCAGTAAGACCAGCAAGGCGTGGATGCGCGAGCACATCAATGACCCTTATGTACAAAGGGCCAAGGCGGAAGGCTATCGTTCGCGCGCCGCGTATAAGCTGCTGGAACTGGACAAGAAAGACCGGCTTTTGGTCCCTGGGCAACTGGTACTCGATCTGGGCGCGGCGCCCGGGAGTTGGTCGCAGGTGGTGGTGGCAAAGCTCGGGAGCAAGGGCAGGGTGGTGGCCGTGGACCTGCTGCCGATGGAGGCGCTGGCAGGCGTGCATTTCGTCCAGGGGGATTTTCGCGAGCAGGAGGTGCTCGACGCGCTGCTCGCCGTCCTGGCCGGGCGCAAGGCAGACCTTGTAATTTCGGATCTTGCCCCCAATATCTCAGGCATCGGCGTGAGCGATCAGGCGCGCTCAATGTATCTGTGCGAACTGGCGCTGGAGTTTTCCCGGCAATGCCTGAAACCCGGCGGCTCGCTGCTGGTCAAAACCTTTCAGGGAGCCGGTTTCACCGAGTTCCTGGCCGGCATGCGCAAATCCTTTGTGAAAGTAGGGTCGCGCAAACCCGAAGCTTCGCGCGGACGTTCCAGTGAGATGTATCTGTTGGGGAAAGGATTCAAAGCAGGGTCGTTGAGCGAAGCCTAGAATAGGCGGGATCCGGATTTCCCCGGGTTGTTGCCGGCCCCCGGGCCCTGTAACATGAAGGTTTGGTTACCCAAATTGGCGGTACCGAAGGAGCAATTTTGAACAATCTGTTTAAGAATCTCGTGATCTGGCTGGTTATTGGCCTGGTGCTGATGAGCGTGTTCAACCAGTTCAACACCCGTCAGGCGACCCAGGCGCCGATGGACTATTCCCAGTTCTACGAGGAGGTCAAGTCCGGCCGCATCGCCGAGGTGGTGATCGAGGGCCGCAATCTCAAGGCCAAGACGACCGACGGCAAGGCCATTACCAGCTACTCTCCCGGCGACATCTGGCTGATCTCCGACCTGCTGAAATACGGCGTCAAGGTCAAGGCGAAGCCGGAGGAGGAGCCGTCGCTGCTGATGAACATTTTCGTCTCCTGGTTCCCGATGCTGCTGCTGATCGGCGTGTGGGTGTTCTTCATGCGCCAGATGCAAGGCGGGGGCCGCGGCGGCGCATTCTCTTTTGGCAAATCGCGCGCGCGCATGCTGGACGAATCGACCAACACGGTGACGTTTGCCGACGTGGCCGGCTGCGAGGAGGCCAAGGAAGAGGTCTCCGAATTGGTTGATTTCCTGCGCGATCCGTCCAAGTTCCAGAAGCTCGGCGGGCGCATACCCAAGGGCGTGCTGATGGTCGGCAACCCGGGCACGGGCAAGACGCTGCTGGCGCGGGCGATCGCCGGTGAAGCCAAGGTACCGTTTTTCTCAATTTCCGGCTCCGACTTCGTCGAGATGTTCGTCGGCGTGGGTGCGGCGCGCGTGCGCGACATGTTCGAGCAGGCTAAAAAGCACGCGCCATGCATCGTATTCATCGACGAAATCGACGCCGTCGGCCGCCAGCGCGGCGCGGGCCTGGGCGGGGGCAACGACGAACGCGAACAGACGCTGAACCAATTGCTGGTCGAGATGGACGGTTTCGAGGCTACGGCCGGCGTGATCGTCATCGCCGCCACCAACCGTCCTGACGTGCTCGACCCGGCGCTGATGCGCCCGGGCCGCTTCGACCGCCAGGTGGTGGTGCCGCTGCCGGACATCCGCGGCCGCGAACAGATTCTTCTGGTGCACATGCGCAAGGTACCGATGGCGCCCGACGTCAAGGCCGACATCATCGCACGCGGCACGCCCGGTTTCTCCGGCGCCGACCTCGCCAATCTGGTGAACGAAGCGGCGCTGTTCGCTGCGCGGCAGAGCAAGCGCCTCGTCGACATGGACGACTTCGAGCGCGCCAAAGACAAGGTCATCATGGGCGCGGAACGGCGCTCTCTGGTGATGCCGGAGGAGGAGCGGCGCAACACCGCCTATCACGAGTCCGGCCACGCAGTAGTGGCGAAGCTCCTGCCCAAGACCGATCCGGTGCACAAGGTCACGATCATTCCGCGCGGGCGCGCGCTCGGCGTGACCATGCAGCTGCCGGTGGAGGACCGTTACAGCATGGACCGCGACCGGCTGCTCTCGACTATTGCAGTGTTGTTCGGCGGGCGCATCGCCGAAGAGATATTCATGCACCAGATGACGACGGGCGCATCGAATGACTTCGAGCGCGCCACCGAGATGGCGCGTCGCATGGTGACGCAATGGGGCATGTCGGATGCGTTGGGCCCGATGGTTTATGGCGAAAACGAGGGCGAGGTGTTCCTCGGCCGCTCGATCACCACGCACAAGAACGTTTCCGAGGTGACCATGCAGAAGGTCGATCAGGAGATCCGCCGCATCATCGACGAGCAGTATGCGCTGGCGCGGCGCCTGATAGAGGAGAACAGCGACAAGGTCGAGGCGATGGCAAAGGCGCTGCTCGAGTGGGAGACTCTGGATGCGGACCAGTTGAACGACATCATGGAAGGCAAGGTGCCGCGCGAGCCCAAGCCGAAGCAGTCCGGCACCACGCCGCCACCGCCGCCGCAGAAAGACGGCACCACCGGCGCTGCGGCGCCTGCTGCGACTTAAGCCAGACAGTCTGGAAACAGGCAAAGTGTTTCCGGCAAGGGAAAAGCCCTGATTGCACGAACAAGAGGGGGCGCGCCCCCCCTTGTCCCCCACGAGGACTTTCCCGTCGAGGGGGATCGAGACCTTCGGGGCGTAGATCTCCCCGCCGCGGAAAAACGTCGACAGCGCGATATTCGCGCACGCGGTCGGCGCCAGGCATTTGCTGCATTCCCTACCTGATGATCGCTCAGCTTCAATGTGGCCGCTTTCGCCTTTCGCTAGCGCGCCCGCTGATCATGGGCGTGGTCAACGTCACGCCGGACTCTTTTTCCGACGGCGGCAGGTTTCTCGACCCCGC
>JADGRR010000509.1 GCA_017880745.1 Burkholderiales bacterium | reverse complement strand
CCCGGGGAAGCGGGGTTGGAATATCCCTATTAGACCATGACGGGTGACACGGGTGCGCGTAATCGCCGACCGATGGGTTGTTCGACCGCTGCCCACCCGACCTGGGTCGTTACCCTTAGGGCCTGTCCGAAAATAAACGAATCGGAATGTTCTGAACGGCAGATGTGGGATTCTCAAGACGGCGAGAATACCATATCGTGTGGAGGTGATTGATGTCGAGGCGATCCGGCAGCGATTTTCGGCGGTGGCGCCGTTCCTCGACGAGCGCGGTCGGCGTGTGATTGCGGCGGCTGAAGCCGCCGCCGCAGGGTATGGCGGGATCACCGCCGTTTCGACAGCGACGGGTATTTCTGCGAGCACCATCGGGCGTGGCTTGCGCGAGCTGTCGGAACCGCTCGCGCTGGATCGCATTCGGCGTCCCGGTGGTGGCCGCAAGGCGTCGGTGGCGAAGGATGCGACGCTGTTGACTGATCTTGGAGCATTGGTCGAGCCGACGTCGCGCGGCGACCCGCAGTCGCCATTGCGCTGGACGTGCAAGAGCGTGCGCCGGTTGGCGCAGGAGCTTCAGGCGCAAGGTCATCAGGTGGGCCGCACGCTGGTCAGCGAGCTGCTTGATGATATGGGCTACAGCCTGCAAGCAAATCGCAAGACGCGCGAAGGCGACAGTCACCCGGATCGGGATGCTCAGTTCCAGCACATCAATGCGGCGGTGAGCGCGGCGCTGGCCGAGCACGAGCCGGTGATCTCGGTTGATACGAAGAAGAAGGAACTGGTTGGCGACTTCAAGAATGGCGGCCGCGAATATCGTCCGGCGGGCGATCCCGAAAAAGTCCGGGTGCACGACTTCCTGATCAAGGAGTTGGGCCGGGCGGTGCCATATGGCGTCCCTCATGGTGAGCCCTTGTCGAACCACGATCTTGCCGCCAATGCCGGCTGGGTCAATCTCGGCGTCGACCATGACACCGCGGCCTTCGCCGTCCATAGCATTCGGCGCTGGTGGCAGGAGTTCGGCCGATCCCGCTATCCCGAAGCGACGCGGCTGCTGATTACCGCCGATGGCGGCGGCAGCAATGGATCGCGCGTACGGTTGTGGAAACGCGAGTTGCAGACGCTCGCCAACGAGATCGGAATTGACATTGCCGTCCATCACCTGCCGCCCGGCACCAGCAAGTGGAACAAGATCGAACACCGCCTCTTCTCGTTCATCAGCCAAAACTGGCGCGCCAAGCCGCTCGTCAGCTATCGCGTCATCGTCGATCTGATCTCCGCAACCACCACCAAGACCGGCCTCACCGTTCGCTGCGAGATCGATCGAAACACCTATCCCAAGGGCGTCACCGTCTCCGACGCCGAGATGGCCGCCATAAACATCACTCGCCACGACTTCCACGGCGAATGGAACTACACCATCAAGCCGAACTCATCCTAAGATCGAGCGACTGATTCCGGACAGTTCCTAAGAGGTCCCGCGCGGCAATCCCGTTGAGCGAGGCATCAGGGAAATTTGAGCTCGACGTGATCTTAGGACTTGTCCGGAATCAATCGAATCACTTGGCTCAAGAAGAACGTCATGGCCGGGCTTGTCCCGGCCATCCACGCGGAGAGGTAAGGCTATATGTTTCAGTGGCTTGAACCCACCGGCGCCACGTGGATTCCCGGAACAAGTCCACGGCTGTCCGGCACGTTTTTTGCTGACGAAGCGCACGGCATTGATTCTACTAGTGTCCAAGCGTTTGGCGACGTTTCAGACACGAACGAGGATCAACACCGTGCGACATCAGAATATCGTTCTGCATGATCTTGTGAAGCATGTTCCGTGGGCGCGGTTTGAGGCGCTGACGAAAGAGCACGGCGCGGATGACGATGTGCGCCGCCTGACAACGAAGAGGCATTTTCTGGCAATGCTTTATAGCCAGCTGGCCGGGGCCTCGAGCTTGCGTGAGATCGTCGTTGGTCTGGCGAGCCACTCGGCGCGGCTCTATCACCTGGGCGGCGTTGCGGTGAAGCGCTCGACCCTGGCCGAGGCCAACCGTCGGCGGACGCCGGCGGTGTTCGGCGGCGTGCTGGCGGCGCTGATGGCGCAGGCGCATCGCGGTCTGCGGCGGGCGATGGCCGAGAGCGTCTATCTGATCGACGCCACCGTCGTGCCGCTGAACGGCTTGAGCGCCGATTGGGCGCATTTTTCCACCGGCGTGTGCGGCGCCAAGGCGCACGTGATCTACGATCCGGCGGCCGACTGCCCGCTCTATGCCTCGGTGACGACGCGCGCGGTCAACGACATCACCGCGGCGCAAGCCATGCCGATCGAGCCGGGGGCGACTTACGTCTTCGACCTCGGCTATTACGATTTCGCCTGGTGGGCCGCGCTGCACGACGCCGGCTGCCGCATCGTCACGCGCTTCAAGAGCAACACGCCGCTCACGGTGATCGAGACGCGAGCCGTGCCGGCGCACGGCGTCATCCTGTCGGACCGCGTCGGCTACCTGCCCAAGCGGCAAGCGAGCAATCGCAAGAACCCGTTTGGCGCGGCGCTTCGCGAGGTCCGCGTCAGGATCGAGACCGGCAAGGTTCTGCGTATCCTCAGCAACGATCTCACGGCAAGCGCGCAAGAGATCGCCGACCTCTACAAGCGGCGCTGGGCCATCGAGCTCTTCTTCCGGTGGGTCAAGCAGACGCTGAAGATCAAGAAGTTCGTCGGCACCAGCGAGAATGCCGTGCGCCTTCAGATCACCGTCGCCCTCATCGCCTTCCTCTTGCTGCGCCTCGCCCAGGCCGCGCAGAAGAGCCCGCTCGCCCCGCTCTCCTTTGCCCGCTTGGTGCGCCTCAATCTGATGCATCGCAGACGTATCGATCAACTGCTTCAGCCCGAAGCCAGACCACCGAAGAACACCGCTCAAATCGAGTTCCAATGGGCGCCGGCATGAATAGCAAGAAGCGTGCCGGACAGCCGTGGAACAAGTCCGGGCATGACGGTGCTATTTCGGAGCGATTAACTACGGACGAACCCTAAGAGTACACGCCCTAGAT
>JADGRR010000508.1 GCA_017880745.1 Burkholderiales bacterium | reverse complement strand
GCCTGGCAAAGAAAATTCGGCGTACTGCCGCAAAACGCCGCCGAGCGCGGCCGGCAGATGCGCTTTCTCGCCGGGCGCGGATTCTCCGCCGAAGCCGTGCGCCGGGTTCTAAAAGCCGGAGACGCGGACTGATGTCCGGCAACGAGCATTCGCATGAAGGCTGGCACGAGGAAAAGCGCTCGGCGTACTTGTACCGTGTAATGGCCGAAGCCGAGGCGGGCACGCCGCGCGCCGATCTGTTCCGCGGCCTTGCTGCCGAGGCCGAGGGCCAAGCCGCGATCTGGGCGCGTCAAACCGGGGCCGCCGTGCCCGAGTATGCACCCGACCTGCGTGCGCGCATGGTCGCCGCGCTGGTGCGCCGGCATGGCCCCCGCGCCCTGCGCTCGGTGCTGGTGGCGATGAAAGTGCGCGGCTTGTCGGTGTATTCGCACGCCGCGCCGGGCCATCCGCTGCCGACTACGCTCGAAGAGGTGGGCAAACGCCACCGTGGCGTCAGCGGCGGCGGCAATCTGCGCGCTGCGGTTTTCGGCGTCAACGATGGTCTGGTATCGAACGCCAGCCTGATTCTGGGCGTAGCCGGCGCCTCCGCCAACAGTTCGGTCATTCTGCTCTCGGGCGTGGCCGGGCTCCTGGCCGGCGCGTTTTCGATGGCGGCGGGCGAGTTCGTATCGGTGCGTTCGCAGCGCGAAATGTTCGAGCATCAGATTGGCCTGGAGCGCGACGAACTGGCGCAGTATCCGGAGGAGGAAGCCGAGGAACTGGCGCTGATCTACGCTGCGCGCGGCCTGCCGCGCGAGGATGCGCAGAAGCTGGCCAAGGCCATCATCTCCGATCCGGCCCAGGCGCTCGATACGCTGGCGCGCGAAGAACTGGGACTGAATCCGGAAGATCTCGGCTCGCCTTGGGGCGTTGCGATCTTTTCCTTTCTTTCGTTCGCCGCGGGCGCGCTGGTGCCGCTGCTGCCGTTCTTCGCCCTGAGTGGGGGCCGAGCGCTCATTATATCCATCGGCGTCACTGCTCTGGCACTGTTCGCCGTTGGCGCCGCGATCAGTCTGTTCACCGGCAGAAGCGCGCTGCGCGACGGTCTGCGCATGCTCTTTATCGGCGCCGCGGCGGGCGCTCTGACCTACGCCATCGGCAAGCTGCTTGGGGTCAGTCTGACCTGATTCGGCCTGTATTTCAGGCTCGCTTCGTGCACCCATTTGCCTGAGCCGCGTTGCGCAGGCCGTGGCGCGGCAGCAGCACGGATTTGCATGCGCGCCTGATTCAAGCGAAAATTCAAACTTTTACCTCAAGGCGGCTGGACTGGCCGGGCAGTTGGCGCCGGGCCCGAAGCGAAACTATGAAATCAGCAGAAATCCGCAGTAGGTTCCTGGAATTTTTCGCCCAGCGCGGGCACGCCGTGGTGGCTTCGAGTCCGCTGGTACCGGGCAACGACCCGACCCTGTTGTTTACCAATTCGGGCATGGTGCAGTTCAAGGATGTGTTCCTCGGCAAAGAACTGCGCCCGTACAAGCGCGCCACCACTTCGCAGCGAAGCGTGCGCGCGGGTGGCAAGCATAACGATCTGGAGAACGTCGGTTATACCGCGCGCCACCACACCTTCTTCGAGATGCTGGGCAATTTCTCCTTCGGCGACTATTTCAAGCGCGACGCCATCCACTACGCCTGGGATCTGCTTACGGACGTATACAAGCTGCCCAAGGATAAACTGTGGGTGACGGTCTACCAGACCGACGATGAGGCCTACGCCATCTGGGCCGACGAAATTGAAGTGCCCAAGGAGCGCATCGCCCGCATCGGCGACAAGCCCGGCGGCGGCTCCGACAATTTCTGGCAGATGGGCGAAACCGGCCCGTGCGGGCCGTGCAGCGAAATCTTCTACGACCACGGGCCGGGGATCGCCGGCGGGCCGCCCGGCACGCCGGAGGCCGATGGCGACCGCTATATCGAAATCTGGAACCTGGTGTTCATGCAATACAACCGGGACGACGCGGGCAAGTTGCATCCCCTGCCCAAGCCCTCGGTGGACACCGGCATGGGGCTGGAGCGCATTGCGGCGGTATTGCAGGGTGTGCATTCCAACTACGAGATCGACCTGTTCCAGGAGTTGATCAAGGCGGCGGCGCGCGAGACCCACGTCAAGGATCTGGCGAGCAATTCGCTCAAGGTCATCGCCGACCACATCCGTGCGACCTCCTTTCTCATCGTTGACGGCGTGATCCCGGGAAACGAGGGGCGCGGCTACGTGCTTCGCCGCATCATCCGGCGCGCCATCCGCCACGGCTACAAGCTCGGCCAGACCGAGCCCTTCTTCCACCGTCTGGTCGAGGACCTCGCACGCGTCATGGGCGAGGCCTATCCGGAGCTGACCAAGGCGAAGGAGCGCGTGGCCCGGGTGCTGAAGACCGAAGAGGAGCGCTTCGCCGAGACCCTGGAGCACGGCATGAAGGTGCTCGAGGGCGCGCTCACGCGCGAGGACCGGCTGCTCGACGGGGAGACCGTATTCCAGCTCTACGACACGTTCGGCTTTCCCGTCGATCTCACCGCGGATATCGCGCGCGAGCGCGACGTCCGCGTCGATTATGCCGGGTTCGAGGCGGCGATGCAGCGCCAGCGCGAGCGCGCCCGCGCCGCGTCCAGGTTCACGGTGTCTGCCGGAGTGGAGTATTCCGGCCGGCCGACGGAGTTCCACGGCTACGACACCCTCACGCTCGAAGCCACCGTCGCGGCACTGTACCGCGAAGGGGCGTCGGTCGATGAGATCTCCGCCGGCGACACTGCGGTGGTGGTGCTCGAGCGCACGCCGTTCTACGCCGAGTCCGGCGGACAGGTGGGCGACCGGGGTGAACTCGCCGGCGTAAGCGGCAGCTTCAACGTCGAGGACACGCAGAAGATCCAGGCCGAGGTGTTCGGCCACAAGGGCGAGCTCAAGGCCGGGCGGCTGCGCGTCGGCGACCGCGTGATGGCCGCGGTGGACAGCGTGGCGCGCGCGCGCGCGGCGTGGAACCATTCGGCCACGCACCTGATG
>JADGRR010000507.1 GCA_017880745.1 Burkholderiales bacterium | reverse complement strand
GCAGATCGGCGCCCCGGCCGAGGTGTACCAGCACCCGGCGACGCAATTCGTCGCCGGCTTCATCGGCTCACCGGCAATGAATTTCCTGCGCGGCCGCGCCGCGGCGGACGGCCTCGCACTCGCTGACGGCGTGCTGCTTGCCGTGCCCGTGCCCGCGGCTCTCGCCGGACGCGAAGTGGTCCTGGGCATCCGGCCCGAACACCTCGAGATGTGCGCGCCGGAAGAGGCGCTGCTCACGCTGCAGACCGAGATGCGCGAGATGCTCGGCGCCGACATCCTGGTACACGGATTGTTCGGCAAGGAGTTGCTGGTCGCGCGCCTCTCGGCGACGGAGCACCCTGCTCCGGGGCAGGCGCTGCCCCTGCGCGCTCTGCCCGGCTGCCTGCACTGGTTCGACGCCGCCAGCGGCGCGCGCCTGGAGAGCGCTTGATTGAAGGCCGGGCTGGCATGAAACCCTGGCCCTATCCGCGCATCATCGCCCACCGCGGCGGCGGCACGCTCGCTCCGGAAAACACGCTGGCCGGCATGCGCAAGGCGAAGGAAATGGGTTATGCCGGCGTCGAGTTCGACGTCATGCTGGCCGCCGACGCCACCCCGATCCTGATGCACGACCAGACGCTGGAGCGCACCACCACGGGCAGCGGCGCGATCGCCGCGACTGCGTATCGCGATATGCTCAGGCTCGATGCCGGCAAGTGGTTCGCGCCGCAATTCGCAGGCGAGCCGGTGCCGAGCTTCGAGCGCGCGGGCCGGCTGTGCGTCGAACTTGGACTCTGGGCCGATATCGAAATCAAGCCGGCCAAGGGCTACGAAGCGGAAACCGGCAGGGCGACGGCGCTGCTCGCGCGCGAACTCTGGCGCGGCGCGCCGGTGCAGCCCCTGTTGTCCTCATTCCAGCCGGCCTCGCTCGCCGCGGCGAAGGAGGCCGCGCCGGAACTGCCGCGCGGCGCGCTGGTCCGGGACATCCCGCCGGACTGGGAGCTGTGGATGCAAAAGCTCGGCTGCGTCTCGCTACACTGCGACTACCGCATGCTGCTGCCGCAGCAGGCGCGCGCCGTGCGCGACGCGGGCTATTGGCTGTTCTGCTGGACCGTCAACGATCCGGAGATCGTGCGCGTGCTGTTCGACTGGGGCGTCGATGCCATCGTCACCGACCGGCTCGACCTGATTACGCCCGATTTCAGCTAGCCGCGCCGGATTACAAACTCTTACAATGTCAGGGTCAACACCCGGGTGAGTTGCGCGTTTTTCGCGCCATGGGAGGATTTCTCCCTTTACCCAAAGGAGTTTGCAAAATGTCCAAATTCAAGACCAGCATCGCCGCGTTGGTGATTGCCGCCCTGCCCGCGATCGCGTTCGCACAGGCGGCGCCGGCGACCCCTGCGACCCCGCGCATAGACCAGCGCCAAGTGGAGCAGCAAAAGCGCATCGACCAGGGCGTGAAATCCGGCGAGCTTACCGGCCACGAAGCCGCGAAGCTCGAAAAAGGCCAGGCCAAGGTACAGCGCATGGAAGCCAAGGCCAAAGCCGACGGCGTGGTAACGGCGAAAGAGCGCCGGAAGATCACGCGCGAACAAGACAAGCAGAGCAAGCGCATCGCCCACGAGAAGCACGACGCGCAGACCAAGTAGAGCGGAAAATCGGCAAAGAACCCGGGCTGGTCCCGGGTTTTTTATTGGGCGGCATCTCCGGCCGCAACGCGCGTCAGGCAGGTTGGGGTACGGGCAAGCGTGCCACGCGGTAGCGCGCAAGCGGCTGCTGCGCGCGATCCAGCGAATCCGAGGCATGCGCGTCGAGCGGGCTGCGCACGCCGCGGCCGCCCTTGTTCATCACATGCGTGTAGATCATGGTGGTACTCACGTCGGAGTGGCCGAGCAGTTCCTGAACTGTGCGGATGTCATAACCATTTTCCAGCAGATGGGTCGCGAACGAATGGCGAAACGCGTGGCAGCTGACCGGCTTGCGCACGTCCGCCGTGCGCGCCGCTTCTTTCACCGCCCTTTGCAGCACATCTTCGTCAAGGTGATGGCGGCGCACCGCGCCGCTGCGCGGGTCCGCCGAGAGTTTGCGCGAGGGAAAGACGTATTGCCAGTTCCACTCCCTCGCCGCGCGCGGATACTTGCGTTCCAGCGCATGCGGCAGATAGACCTCGCCGTAACCTGCCTCCAGGTCCCGCCGGTGCAAAGTGAGAACTCTGGCAAGGTGCGCCTTGAGCGGCTCGACTACAACCGCCGGCAGTATGGTTACACGGTCTTTCGCCCCCTTGCCGTCGCGGACCAGAATCTGCCTGTAGCCGAAATCCACGTCCTTGACACGCAGTCGCAGGCATTCCATCAAACGCAGGCCGGAACCGTACAGCAGGCTTGCCATCAGCCACTTGGCACCGTCGAGTTGCGCCAGCACCGCGCGCGCCTCCATCGGCGTCAGCACCACCGGAAGCCGCGCCGGACGCTTAGGCCGCTCGAAGCCTTCGATCCAACCCAAATCCGATTCAAGCACGTCGCGATACAGGAACAAGATTGCCGAAAGCGCCTGGTTCTGGGTCGACGCCGCCACGTCGCGCTGCACCGCCAGATGCGTCATAAATGCAACCACTTCCGGCTTGCCCATCTGCGCCGGATGCCGCTTACCGTGGAAGAGGATAAAGCGCCGGATCCAGTCGACATAGCATTGCTCGGTCCGGATACTGTAGTGTTTGCGCCGCAACGCACCGCGCACCAGATCCAAGGAGCCTGGGACCTGCAGGTGTTTGCGGCAGCGGGTGTGTGGTTTCCATGCGAATCGGGTATTGGTCAGGGCATTTAGAGTGCCTGATCTCCTTAACGGATTGATCTGCTTGAAGGATGACAAGGCCCGGCGCAGAATAGGGCAACCAGACCCCGTTTTTCGGCGGTCCACTTTAAGTTAGAACTTTTTTCCACGAGTCAACAGAAACATGCAACGCATCATTGTTCTGCTCATCGTTGCCGCCCTTGGGTGGTACGGCTATGGAAAGTATCAAGACGCCCTCAAGCATCAGCGCTTCATTGAAG
>JADGRR010000506.1 GCA_017880745.1 Burkholderiales bacterium | reverse complement strand
AGCAGGCCGGATGCGACGATCATCCAGGGAACGAGCGCCACCCGCCAGGCCGAGATCCCGCGCGCGAGGTGCAGGATTTTCGCCTGGCAGAACAGGAACACAAGCGCGAACATGCCGGCCAGCATCGACATGCCCGCGCCCGGCCAGACGAGGTTGGCGAGCACGGCCGGATAAAACAGCGCGACCGCGTAGATCTCGCGCGTCATCCAGCTCGTCTGCGGCCGCGACACGGCGCGCCAGAAGCGGAGCTTCCTGCCGATTTTCAGGAACACGAAGAACAGCCCCAGGGCCATCAGCAGCGCCGATCCGAGCTGCGCCGCCGGCACCCTGTCCGCCGGCACGACGCCCGCAAGCGAGGCGAGCCACACTGCCACCGCCATGCCTGAGCTGATGCCGCCAAAAATCCAGTTCATCGCCGCGCGCCAGTCCCAGAAGGTCTGCAGTTTACCGACCAAAGGATTGGACGGATCGCAGAGGCGCTCCTCGTCCGCCTCGGCCGCCCCCGCCGCGCGCCCGGGCACCGCCGGCGTGGTATAGAGATACTTGATCTGCGGATCGGTGCCGAGTTCGGCATTGAGCTGGAAATGCGAATGGTCGCGCACCAGCATCGAGACATTGCTCTGCGGGTCCTTGAAGTCGCCGAACTGGATCGCCTGCGCAATGCAGGCGGCCGAGCACGCCGGCGTCGCTTCCGGATCGACGCCTGGCGTCAGGCCGCGCGCGAGCCCGGCGTCGACGCGGTCCTTGCAGAAGGTGCATTTTTGCGCCACGCCCAGACGCTCTTCGTGCTTCACCGCCTGCTCCTGCCTGGTCTCGCGGCCGTAATACCAGAGCTGGTCGTGGGCGATGGTGCGCGCCTGATACGGGCAGGCGACCGCGCAATAGGCGCAGCCGATGCAAATGTCGTAGTCCTGCACCACCAGGCCGTCGTCGCGCTGCGTGGTGGCGCCGGTCGGGCATACCGGCACGCAGGGCGGTTCGGCGCAATGCTGGCATCCGGTGACGAGGAACAGACGCTCCACGTCGGGGAACGTGCCGGTCTCGACGTCGATGACTTGGCGCCACTGCACGCCGGGCAGCGTGTCGTTGGCATGCTTGCAGGCGATGGTGCAGGTCTGGCAGCCGACGCAGCGGTTGACGTCGATCACCATGCCCCAGCGCGGGGTGTGGGTGTTCGCGGCGCCCGTGGTGGCTTCGGCCATCATGCCGCCGCGTGCAGGTGGCGATCGCTCGCCTTGTAGAGTTTCACCCGCACCAGGTCGGCGCCGCTGCCGGTGCCGTCGGTCAGCTTGAGCGAAATCTCGGTGAGCGAATTGAGGCTGGGCAGCTTCAGGTCCTTTGCATAGGGCGTCTTCCAGTGATCGAACTGGCCGATCATCAGCACGGTGTCCGGCCGGATGCCTTCGCGCAGCACCGCCTTGCCTTCGGTAATTCCGGATACCGACTCGATCACGACCTCGTCGCCTTCGGCAATGCCCATCTTTTTTGCGATGCTGCGATTGACGATCACGCCGCGGTGCCCGGCGATATTGTTCGCCACTTCGTTGATGATCGGCAGGCCGACGTTCGCGCCCCAGGAATACTGCATCGAGCGCGCGGTCAGCGCCCACAGCGGATAGTCGGCCGGATCGCGCCCCGCGTCGCGTACACAATCGATCCAGATGTCGGCGTAGCGCTCGTAGCCCGGCAGGAACTCGTATTCGGTGAGCTGCCGGTCCCACCAGGTCACGCCGATTTCCTTGAGGCGGTGCGCGAGCTGCTGTCCGTGGCGGGTAAGCCGCTCCTGGTACGGCAATTCGAAGCGCAAATTCTGGCGCTCGAGCGCCGGGTAGAGATACCAGTCGAGCTGCGGGAACGGCCGCAGCATGAATCCGTTCTCCCTGAACCAGGCGAGGTCGTGCACTTCCTCGCCCGCGGAAAGGTCATGGCTCGCCGCCAGGCAGATGCGGTTCCAGATGTCCGCGCATGCAGGCGGCGCCGAAGGGTCGAGCGAATAATCGAATTTGCCGTCGCGGTCCGCAAGACCCATGCCCGCGGCACCGCGATTGATCGCCTGCACGTACTCGTCCATGACGCCCGACTGGCGCGCGAGTTCGGTGCTGATGTCGGTCATGTCCATGGTGTCGTACACCGGCTCGACCGCCGGCTGGCGTATCGCCCAGCCTTCGTGCTTCCAGAACTGCTCCGTGAATTTGGTGCTGCCGATGCGGATCAGCTGCATGCTCTCGAAATCGGTCGATTCGGGCAGCAGGATGTCCGCGAAATGGTTGGTCTCGTCGTCGGTATAGGCGAAGGCGACGATGAATGGGAACTCCGCCAGGCGATCGGCGACCTCCGGCGCGTTCCATGACGAGATTGCCGGATTGGTGCGGTAACAGAACCAGACATCGGGCGCGGTGGTGCGCGGCCAGTTCGCGGGCTGGTGCTTGAGGAACAGCCACGGCAGGTGCGAGGGTCCGAGGGCCGGCGACCAGGGCGAATCCGAGACCAGCGGCACCAGCGTCTTGTAGGCATTGCGGATGTGCGGGTGCTTCATCCAGCCCGTGGCCGAGGTCTCGTTGAACTGGAATTGCATGAAGCCATCGACCCCCGGCAGCACCGAGCCGACGCGCGACACCGCAGGGCGCACCAGCTTGACCGCGGTGCCGAGCGTGCCGCCCGGCACTTCGAGCGCGCCCATCAGGATCGCGAGGATTTTCTGCGACCACACGCACTGATAGGCGCCCCAGCCGTTGCATACGCCCTTGCCGAGCATGACCGCGACCGGGCGGAAGGGTAGCGTCTGCCCTTCGATGTCTATCGTCTGGCCGATGCACGCAGCCGCCACGAATTCGTCGGCGATGCGCCGGATGGTCGCCGCCGGCACGCCGCATTCCTCCGCCGCCCAGTCCGGGTTGAACGAGCGCATGTGATCGAGCATTTTCTGGAACGCGGGCTGCACCTCGACGCTTTCGTGGCTCCAGCGCGCATCGTCCGGCCCGATCTCGATGCCCGATACCCTGAAGCTTCCGGCAAGCGCCGGTTCGCCGATGTCGGCG
>JADGRR010000505.1 GCA_017880745.1 Burkholderiales bacterium | reverse complement strand
GTGAACAGTAATTTTTCAGTTCAAAATTGACAGTTTCTATTTCTATTCTTGTTTGACTATCACGCAGATGAGAATGCCACCGGGAGAGCATCGCTCAGCCCGAACGCTGATCTTTTCAGAGGCCTAGGGTGTGATGGTTGCATACGGGGCTTATACCCCCGGTCGAAAGATAGCGCTCGATAGGCGTTAGGACTAGGTTCGATTCCTAGTGGGCCCACCATCGTATGAACGTGTAGGCGAGATCGTTTTGCGCCGGGCGCTTATGTCCGCTCCACCCAAAATCGGACATCATCGGGGCGGCAGGAATGCCCGTTCATCGCCAACGGACTAAACCGCTTTCGCGGTAGGTTGCTTGGAGAATGGGTCTGGGGCGGGGAGTAACAGTCCGGGAGGGTCCTGTCTGAAGATCGTGGGGTTTTTTCCAACCTCACTCAGGACAGGAGCCCTTCCATGACGGAACCAGCCATCAGCCCGTTGCGTCGGCGCATGATCGAAGACATGACGGTACGCAATTTCAGCGAGAAGACGCGCACTGACTATATCCGCCACATCAAGACCGTTACGGCCTTCCTTGGCCGCTCACCTGACACGGCGACGGCCGAGGATCTGCGCCGCTTTCAATTGCATCAAACGAAGAGCGGTTCGCGCGCACCGAGCATAAACAGCTCAGTGTCGGCGCTGCGTTTCTTCTACGGCGTGACGCTCGACCAGCCCGGGTTGGCCCGGCTCCTCACCTTCGTGAGCGAACCGCGCAAGATACCGGTCGTCTTGAGCCCAGAGGAGGTTTGCCGTTTCCTGGAGGCGGCGCCCGGGCCGAAGTACAAGGCGGCGCTCGGTGCGGCCTATGGCGCGGGCCTTCGAGTCTCCGAGGTCGTGGCGCTGAAGGTGTCAGATATCGATTCCACGCGCATGCTGCTCAAGATCGAGCAGGGCAAGGGGCGCAAGGATCGCATGGCGATGCTTTCCCCGCAGCTGCTTGAGCTGTTGCGCGACTGGTATCGCATCGCGAGGCCGCGGCTTTGGCTGTTCCCCGGGCAGGATCAGACCGACCATCTCGGGACGCGCCAATTGAACCGCGTCGTTCACGCGACCGCGCGAATGGCGGAGATCAACAAGCGGGTGACGCCACATACACTGCGGCATTCGTTTGCCACGCACTTGCTGGAGCAGAATGTCGACGTTCGCGTCATCCAAGTTTTATTAGGGCACGCCCGGCTTGATACGACGGCGCTCTACACTCGTGTCGCCACCAACACGATCCGCGCAGTCATGAGCCCGCTCGATCATCTGATCGGGCTAAACAAGAAGAAGGCCGAGCCGCCCGCGTAAAGCGCGGGCGCCCGTGTCTCGTCCTGCGTTCGAGGTCGCGGATATTTTCCGCGAGCATGGCGCTGCCTGGCGCAGAGCCAATGGCGGTCATGTGAGCCTCGGCCAATTGAAGGTGATGTCAGCCATCGAGAGCTGCCGCACGGCAGCGCTTGGCGGCCATGTCGCGCGCTGCGAGAAGTGCTCGCACACGCTCATCGCCTATAATTCCTGCCGCAACCGGCATTGTCCGAAGTGCCAGGGCGCGGCAGCGAAGGAATGGCTGGCGATGCGCCAAGCCGAGCTGTTGCCGGTGCCCTATTATCATGTGGTGTTCACGTTACCGGCGCAGATTGCTGACATCGCCTATCAGAACAAGGCTGTCATCTATGGCATCCTGTTCAAGGCCGCGGCCGAGACGCTGATCACGATTGCGGCCGATCCCAAGCATCTCGGCGCAAAGAGCGCGCTCACCGCCGTGCTGCATACTTGGGGCTCGGCGCTTACCCATCATCCCCACGTCCACATCGTCGTGCCGGGCGGCGGCATCTCGCTCGACGGGCAGCGTTGGATATCCTGCCGGCCTGGTTTCTTTCTTCCCGTCCACGTGCTGTCGCGGCTGTTTCGGCGATTATTCCTGGAGAAGCTCGTAGCGGCCCATGAGGCCAGCCGCCTGCGTTTCTTCGGCGATCACGCGCCGCTGGTCGAGCCCGATGCCTTCGCCGCCTATCTGGCGCCGTTGCGCAAGGCCGAGTGGGTCGTCTACGCCAAGCGTCCCTTCGGCGGACCCGAAGCGGTGCTGGCCTATCTCTCGCGCTATACCCATCGCGTCGCCATCTCCAACAGCCGTCTCGTCGCGCTCAACGACGCCGGCGTGACATTCAAGTGGAAGGACTACCGTGCCAGGGGCCGCGACAAGGCCAAGGTGATGACGCTCCCAACAAGCGAGTTCATCCGCCGCTTCCTCACCCATGTCCTGCCGGGTGGCTTTCATCGCATCCGACACTACGGTCTGTTCGCCAATGCCTCTCGCGTCCGCAACATCGCGCGCGCACGCGAGCTCCTCGCCGCGCCAAAGCCAAGCAGCGATACGCTCGATGCCGATAACGCCAATACCGGCGAACCACCGACGCTAAATTATCCCTGTCCGTGCTGCGGCGGGTCCATGATCATCATCGAGACCTTCGAGCGTGGAGCGGCGCCGCGATACCCACCGGCACCGCCAGCGGGCGCAATCAGGATCGATACTTCATGATCGCGTTCGCAGGTTTATCACCGTGCACTGCAGCCCGTCATCGTTGCTGGTTCTCCTCCGGCCGCGGAGAAACTCGGACAAAGACCACGCTCGCCGGCAGTCTCACGCTCTCGATCAGACCAAATATTGCCCGACAATTGTCGCACAACGCTCAACCGGTGCGATCCGGCGTCGTGAATCTGCGACCACTACCGAGGCACCCTCGCTGCGTCCAACAACGCCGGGCTCTCAAATCCCCATAGGCGCATTGCGCCGCCGACCAGCACAATCCTGCCCGCGGTTTCCTCCCTTGGAGGTTTCCGGCCGCCGGCCGCCTCAGCACGGCCACTGCCATCCGCGCAGCCGGCATCCGGAAACCTTCACAATACCGGACATTCAAGGTCGCAGCAGGCCCTTTGTGCCGTCGGATTTTGCGGACCACAGCATCGCAGACCCGGCAAGCGCGGTGGAGGAGAGAAATTCGCGTCGATTGCGTGCCACG
>JADGRR010000504.1 GCA_017880745.1 Burkholderiales bacterium | reverse complement strand
TTCTGGGTTGATTGCGTTGATGGGAGTTCGCTGTGTGTAACTTAGAATGGAATAAGATGCCGTTGCGTAGCGCCATGGCAATCAGGGCAGCGGCCGCGATCATCGGCTGCTTGGCTCTCGCCAGTTCGAGTTGGGCGGCGACGGCCACTGCAACTGTCAACGTGACGGCGAGCGTGACCCAGAAGTGCAAGATCTCTGCCACGGACGTGGTCTTTGGCCAGTATGATCCGGTCGTGACCAATCTGTCGACGGCGCTTACCGCGCCGAGTCCCGGCACGCTGGCGGTGACTTGCACCAAGAACGCTTCAGGCGTTACCCTGGCGTTGAACTTCGGCAGCAATAGCACTGGCGGCAGTGTCCGCCGCATGAAAGAGACGGCTGGGGCGTTGATGTTTCTGAGCTATCAGCTCTATCAGCCGGTGTCAGGGGCGCCGAGTGCCGCGTGTGCCTTCACCACGATCTGGGGCGATGGCTCCGGCGGCAGTTCCGTCCTCACACCGAGCGGAACAACCTGGGGCAACGCGTCGGCGCAGACCTTCAACGTGTGCGGCCAGGTAGCCGCGGGCCAGGACGTCGAGCAAGGATCGTATGCCGACATCATCACCGCGACGGTCAATTTCTGAGCGGATAGGCGTCATCCAATTGCTAGATGCGAAGCGGGTCGCAGGACTGGTTTCAGCGCTCACTCTGCTGTTCGGCAGCACTGCGTGGGCCGGCACGTCGACGCTCACAGCCCAGGCGTCGGTCAATACCAATTGTGCAGTTGCGGCGGCGGCTGTGGCATTCGGTACCTATGATCCGATCACCGCGAACGCGCCCCCGGCGTCCGGCGGGGTGAATCTCAATTCGACGGGTTCGATCACGATCACCTGCGTCAAAGGTGCCGCGCCGACGATAGGTCTCAACCTCGGAGCGCACGCCTCGGGCAGCACGCGGCGCATGCTATCGGGGACGACAGATTTTCTCACCTACGAGTTATACCAGCCTTCGAACAACACGGCTGGTGCAGCCTGCGCTTTCCCCGGCACGACCGTGTGGGGGACCGCCGGCGCCAATATGTTCTCGCCCACCGCCGCGCCGAACAAGACTGCGCGAATCTACAATATCTGCGGCACCGCGGCAGCAGGCCAGGACCCGGCCATCGGCACCTATGCCGACGCCGTAGTTGCGACGGTAACATTTTGAGTTTACTATCGGACTGGCTCGCGCGTTGCGGCGCCTAACAACAATGACCGTCGTTGGAGCAGGATACAGGGGAGATTGGGATGCACTGGGTGCCGAAGCTGAAGTTCGGAAGCGTGATGGCCTTTTTGCTGATGCTGCTCTGTTCCCGAGGCGGCATCGCCGGGTCATTCGAAGTCAATCCGATCAGGATCGATTTGTCCGCGAACGCCCGCAGCGCAGCGCTGTCGGTACGCAACAGCGGCGCCGAGGCGGTGGTGGTGCAGACCAGCATCGTGTCCTGGACGCAGGAAAACGGGCAGGACGTTTACGCGCCGACCAAGGAAATTCTGGGAACGCCGCCAATCGCGACGATACCTCCGGGTGGCGAGCAGATTTTGCGCCTGGGGATGCGCCGCGCGCCCGATGCCGTCAACGAATTGACCTATCGCGTGTTCCTGCAGGAAGTGCCGCCGCCACCGAAGCCGGGATTTCAGGGATTGCAGGTCGCTTTAAGATTGAGCCTGCCAATTTTCGTACAGCCGCGCCAGGGTCCCGCCAAGGCGACGCTGGTATGGAACCTCGAGTTGCAGGGCGATGACACGTTGCGCTTGCGGCTCGACAACAATGGCACTGGCCACATTCAAGTCTCGGAAATCGCGCTGTTTCAAGCCGGCCAGGAACAAGCAGTTGCTTCCCAATCATCGCTGGTTTATGTGCTGCCCGGACAATCGCGCGCATGGGAACTCAAGACGCAATCGGTGCGCCTCAAACCGACTGACCGCCTGCGGCTGAAGGTGACCACCGATGCGGGGAGCGTGGATACTGACATCGACCTGGGAAGCCGCTAGGCTTCCTGTTGCCCTTGCAGGCTCGATTGTTCTCGGTTCATTCGCCAATCCTGCTTCGGCGCAAGCCGTTCCACTGACGCTAAAGCTCAGCCGCCGTCTGGCCGACTCGGCCAATGTGGTTCCGGGTAAAGCCGCACCAGACAAAAAATCCGCAGCAGCCGTTCCCGGCCTGAGGCTCGTGCTCAGCGAAGACTTGGCTATCACGCGCATCGCGGACAAGGGTCCTGCACCCGCCACGGCGGCCGGCCCCGTTGCGGGCGCCGGCGGCACGCCGCCGCAGCCTGCAACCAACCCGAGCGAAAGCGAAACCGTTGCGTCTGCGCGAACGCCGCGCGCTTCCGCGGATGATATGGAAGAGCTGGTGCTAGAGGTCGACGTCAACCAGCAAGGCATCAACGAAACTGCCGTTGTTCTTCGCGCCATCTCTGGCGCGTTCTTCGTTGCGGAAGAAGACCTCGATCGCTGGCGCTTGCGCAAGCCGGGCGTCGTCGCGCTGAAATACGGCGGCAGCAATTATTATCCATCCGATTCAATCCCCGGCGCGAGGTTTCAGCTCGATCGCGTGAAACAGACGCTGCGAATTACGGCGAGCGCCGAAGCCTTCGGCGAAACCAAATCGAATATTACCCGCGCCGATCTGTATACCGCGCCGATCTTGCCGCAACCGGGCGGATTCCTGAATTACAACCTGTCAGCCACGCGCAGCACCGATGCGAACACGCTTTCCGGCGCTTTCGATGCAGGGTTCTTCAGCCGCTACGGCGCGCTTACCAGCGGTTTTCTGGCGCCGACTTTGAACGCCAAGCCCACTCTCACCAGGCTGCAGACGACTTATGTTGTCGACTATCCGGAAAAGCTCACTTCGCTGCGCTTGGGAGATACGATCAACCAGGGCGGCACCTGGGGTCTGCCGGTCCTCTTCGGCGGGATACAGTACGGGACCAATTTTGCGACGCAGCCCGGCTTCGTCCGTACGCCGACGGCGTTGACCGCGGGCGGGCAGGCGACGCTGCCGTCGACGGTCGACGTGTTTATCAACAA
>JADGRR010000503.1 GCA_017880745.1 Burkholderiales bacterium | reverse complement strand
TGTAAAAATAATTTCTCCATGCGCATTTACAAAAGTACCATTCTTGTCCATTTTGCCAATTCGCTGATTCTTTCCATCATAGGCAGTACCTTCTTTATCGATGACTGCTACATAGGTCGATCCTGGCGAATCGATAAACCGCTCCACGCACCAACCAGTGCCCTCCAGGATCTCTTTCATTTCGTCCCTGGAAACCATCAGATAATCGAACCACGCGGACCGGTAGGCCCGCGGGCGTTGTCTTGACCACAATCTGGCCTAGTTGCTGTGGATCGTGCACCTGCGCGTCCACCAGTCCCAGAAAAAGTTGATGGTTTTGCTCCAGCAGTCCGGGGGAATCGACGAGGTTGGTGCGCCGCACCGCTTCAAGCAGGTCGGTAACCGTGACACTCGCCTGCAGAAGTTTGGCGGGATCGGGAACGATGTGAAACTCCGGCTCCTGGCCACCTTGCACAAGAACTCGCGCCACGCCATCCAGGCGGTTGAGCCGGGGCTTGAGTTCATAGGTGGCAATTTCCCAGAGCTGTGTCTGCGGAACCGTGTCGGATGTCAGGCTGTAGCCGAGAATCGGAAAGCTGGCGAAGGTCATGCGATGCGCTTCCACCTTCGCGCTCGCCGGCAGCTCCCGCTGCGCGCTGGATAGCGCCGCGTTCACGTACTGCAAGGTCTGGAACATGTCCACGTTCCAGTCGAAGAACAGGTCGATTTCCGCCGATCCGCGGCTGGTAATGGACCGCACCTGCTGCAGGCCCGGCACGCTGTTGACTGCTTCTTCGAGCGGACGTGTGACCGTCACCATCATCTGGTCGATCGGCATAACGCCATTGTCGACAGCGATCAGGATGCGGGGAAAATTCGTGTCCGGAAAAACGGAAACCGGGATGGTGAACGCCACGTAGATGCCGAGAATCGCCAACGGGATGCTCAGGACGAGGATGGAGCGCGAGTGACGCGAAAACCAGTACGAGGATTCACCGTTGGTCGCGGCCATCGAGCTACTTGGCATCCTTCTCGGTCTCTTTTCCCGCAGGAGGCCGGTCGGCCTTGTCGGCCCCCTGGGCAGCTTCGACGCGAATCCTGGTATTGTCGGGCAGGCCATAGGCCCCGGATGCGATCACGCGATCGCCTTCAGCGAGGCCATCGAGAATCTGCACCTGATCGCCCTGCCGAATTCCCGTCTTCACTGTCTTCTGGTGGGCGCGATTGTCGGAGCCCCGATTTTCGGAAACAACGACCATCACATAGCTGCTTCCGTCCGGTGCTGTCAGGACGGCTACCGCTGGAATAACCATCGAGTTCGGCACCGAGCGCGCCAGCATGGAAACCTGCACGCTCGTTCCCGGTCGCAATCGTCCCTGTGGATTTTTTGCCTGAACCCAGACTTCAACGGTCGTGCTGTTGGGATCAAGAGCCGGGCTGACGACGGTCACTTTCCCTTCGATCGGGTCGTCTTCGCCAGGAACCCCGCCAGAAACAATGATCGTCGCCTTGTCGCCGAGCTTCAGCAATCCCGCCTGCTCTTGCGGAATATGCGCACGCGCAATCACCGAGCTTGTGTCCATGACAGTGAGCAACGGCGTTCCCGCGGCCGCCATTTCTCCCGGATACAGCGAACGGTCGGTGACCACGCCGCTGATCGGACTGCGAATCTCCGAGTAGCTCAACTGCGCCTCGGCGCCAAGGTACTTGCCTTTTGCCGATTGCAACTGGCCCTTAGCGGACTTGACCTCCTGCTCCTTGCTGACTGCCATCAGCGCATCGAGGTGGCGCTGCGCAAGTTCGTACTGATTTCGTGCCTGGGTAAGCGCGACACCAGCCTGATCGAGGTCTTTGCGAGGAAGGGCGCCTTGCTTGTAGAGATCCTGACGGCTGTCGTAGAGCTTCTGTTCCGCTTCCAGCGTTACCTTGGCCGCCTGTGTATCGCCTTGTGCCTTCTGGACCTCCTCCGGCAAAGTGGACGCGGTCGCGATCGCATAGGCGGCCTGTGCCTGATCGTAGGATCCCTGGTTATCTTGAGCGGCGGCAGCCAAGTCGCGGCTTTCCAATCTGGCGAGCACCTGCCCTTCATGAACTTTGCTGCCGCGATTGACATAGAACGCTTTGACCGGCGCGCTGATCTTGGGAACAATCGCCGACTGCGCGAGCGGGAACAGGATGGCTTCGGAGGTCACCGTCTGCTCGATGGTCGCTTTCTTGACCGGAGCCACCTGAACGCTGACCGTCGGCTCAACCGGCTTGTCCGCCGAGCAGCCCAGCGCAGACCCAAGAACGGGAATGATTGAAGCGAGCGAAAGGATGAGGCGAAGCGGCGCGGCGCGGAGACGGACGGCGGCGCGGGATTGACTCCGAACCTGGCGTTGAATCGGCGAGCATTGGTTCGGCGCGGTGCTGGAAGTATCACGCAAGAATTCGTCCCCGGCCTGGATCATTCCTTTTTAGAAGCTCCCCGTCAGCGTTTGCAGGTTCGCGAGGGCAACCTGGAAACGAACCTGCCCATCATCATACGCATTGCGCGCCAGCGTCAGGGTATTTTGAGCATCCACCACCTCAAGTACCGTGGCTTCTCCCGCCTGGTAGCGCAAAGTGGTCAGACGCAAACTGTCAGAGGCGAGTTCCGCGGTTTGACTCAGCGATTCGAGCTGCGCGCGCGACGTCTCGGTTTCATCATAGAACGACCTCAGATCGGCCAGCAGCCGACGTTGTGCGAAGCTCAACTCGACATGGGCCTGCTTCCGCCGCAAGTCCGCCTGTTTCACCTTGCTGTAACCAGCTCCCCAGTTCCATATCGGCAGTTGCACAGTCGCAGTCGCCGCGTACCCCAGGTTGCGTAAACGGTCCGGAGCCGGGCCGCGCACCGCGAACTGATTGGCGTCAATGCCATAAAAATAGTCCAGGCCCACCGAAGGCAGCATGGCCGTCCATGCGACCTTCACTTCCTGGTCGGTTTGCCGCAGGGAGGCAAGCGCACCTCGAATTTCCGGGTTGTTCTTGGTTCCGGCGGCCTGTACTTCTGTGAAACCGGGCAACGGATCGGGCAGGCGCAAGTCATCCACAACC
>JADGRR010000502.1 GCA_017880745.1 Burkholderiales bacterium | reverse complement strand
GTGGCACCTGCTGGCGCGACAGCGACTGGCCGCAGAACAGGATCAGTTCTTCGGCAAGCGCAGCGCACGGCTCGATGCCCGGCATCGGCTGCACCACCGCTTTGACCTCCTCGCCGAGATCGGCGTTGGGCACGCCGAACACGGCGGCGTCCGCGATCTTGGGATGGGTGATCAGCAGGTTCTCGCATTCCTGCGGGTAGATGTTGACGCCGCCGGAGATGATCATGAAGGTCGCGCGGTCGGTCAGATACAGATAGCCGTCGTTGTCGACATAGCCGACGTCGCCGACCGTGCTCATGCTGCCGTCCGGCGAACGGGCCTCCCTGGTCTTGTTCGGGTCGTTGAAATATTCGAACGGCGTGGCGGTCTTGAACCAGACCGTGCCGGGCGTGCCCGGCGGGCAGGGCTGCATATTCTCATCGAGAATGTAGAGGTCGCCGAGCAGCACCTTGCCGACGGTGCCGCGATGGGCGAGCCATTGCTCGCTGTCGCAGGCGGTAAACCCGAGGCCCTCGGTAGCGCCGTAATATTCATGGATGACCGGCCCCCACCATCCGATCATGTCTTCCTTCACCGCCGCCGGGCAGGGCGCCGCGGCATGGATCGCGATCTCCAGCGACGACAGGTCGTAGCGCTTGCGCGTCTGTTCCGGCAGTTTAAGCATCCGCGAAAACATCGTCGGCACCAGCTGGCTGTGGGTCACGCCCCACTGCTCGACCAGCGCCAGATAGCGCTCGGGATCGAAGTGCTCCATGATGATGACGGTGCCGCCATTGCGGATCGCAAGATTGACCGCGGCCTGCGGCGCCGAATGGTACAGCGGCGCCGGCGACAGATAGATCATGCCCTCGCGGTAGCGCCAGAGCTTGTCGAGGAAGTTGAAAATCGGCAGCTGCTGGATCGGAGGCTGCTCCGGCAGCGGGCGCAGAATGCCCTTCGGCCGACCGGTCGTGCCCGATGAATAGAGCATGGCGGTGCCGATCGATTCATCGGAGATGGGCGTTTTGGGCAGACCGCGGGTCGCTTCCCGCAGGCCGACGATGCGCTCGCTCTCGCCTTCGCCGTCGACGACGATGCAAAGCTCGACCTTGGGGCACTCCTTGATGGCCTCGCGGGCGACGTCGAGTTTTGCCCTGGACGTGACGAGGACGCGCGAAGCGCTGTTGTTGACGATATAGGCGAGTTCGCCTGCCGTCAGGTACGAATTGACGCAGGTGTAATACAGGCCGGCGCGTTCGCCAGCGCCGCAGGCCTCGAGATAGCGGCTGTTGTTCTCCATGAAGATCGCAAAGTGGTCGAGCCGGTTGAGGCCGCGATTGCGCAACAGATGCGCCAGGCGATTGCTGCGCGCCTCAAGCTCGGCATAGGTCACGGCCTCGCCGGTATCGGCCATGATGAAAGCGGGCTGCAGCGGACGGAGTTTTGCGTGCTTGCCGGTGTACATTTGGTCTCCAGAACTTTTTATGCGGCCAGTAGAAGAATCTCGCGCACCTGCGCCGGGCTGTCGATCTTGCGCGGGTTGCGCGGGATCCATGGCGTCCCCATCGCCTGCTCCGCGATGCGGTCGAAATGCTCGGGGCCGACGCGGACGTCCTGCAGGCTGCGCGGCATGCCGAGGGAGCGGATGAAATCATCCAGCACGTCGGCGGCCTCCTTGCCCGGATGCCCCATCGCGGCGGCGACCAGCGCCTGCCGCTCCGCATTGGCGGTAATGTTCCAGCGCATCACCGAGGGCAGCATCACGCAGGAGGTGTATCCGTGCGGCACGTCGTAGACGGCGCCGAGCACGTAACCGATGCCGTGGCTGGCGCCCATCGGCACGCCCGCCGACAACGGCCCCATCGACAGCCAGGTGCCGATCTGGCAATCCATCCTTGCGTCGAGATCTCCGGGGTTTTGCTTCACTCGGGTCAATCCTTGCGTCAGCATCGCAAGTCCCTTCACGGCCTGGGCATCGGTGTAGGGATGGGCCTCGCGCGAACACAGGCCCTCGACGCAATGGTCGACGGCGCGGATGCCGGTCGAAAGAAACAGCCATTCCGGCGTGTGCACGGTGATGGCGGGATCGAGGATCGCGGCGCGCGGCATCACCAGCGGATGGCGCAGCGACTCCTTGACCCTGGTTTGGGTATTGGTGACGCCGGCAATGGCGGAAAATTCTCCGCCGGCGATCGTGGTGGGCACGCTGACCTGGCGCACCGACGGTGCGTTGATCGCAGGGGCCGCGCCCTTGCCGGCGCGAAGCCTGTCGATATCCTCGACTGTGGACACGTTGTTGGCGAGGCAAAGCTGCACCGCCTTGGCGCCGTCGGTGATCGAGCCGCCGCCGACGGTAACAATGAGATCGGCCCTGGTGGCGCGCGCCTGCTCGGTGGCGGCAATCACGGCCTCGCGCGGCGTGTGCGGCGGCATCGCATCGAAGATGCCAACGCAGCGCGGCCCAAGCCGCTTTCGGATTTTCTCAATCTCGTCAGTTTCGCGGCTGAGCGTGCCGCTGACCATCAGGAAGGCGCTGTTGGCGTGGAGCCGGTCCATTTGTCCGGCAACCGCCTCGGCGGCGGGAGTTCCGAAAACCACCTCGTCCATGGCGCCGAAAACGACACGCCCCTTGTGCACGACGATTGTCCTCCCCGGACATTCTGGTTCTGTTGTAGTTTTGCAAACAGTCTAGCCGAATGACGGGCTAGCTCAAGAGGCCTGCAATCTCGGCAAGCGCGACCCGCCGCTCCGAGAACACGACCTCCGCCGCCTGATGTTCCCAGGCGCCAACCTGCGGTTCAAGCGGATCCTGCGCGCCCAGGCGATGATCGAGGACAAAGCGCGCATACAGGCCCCGCCGTGCATCCGCGCCCGGTTGGGCGGCTTCCCAAGCCATCAGGATCGCGCTTGCGATGTGATAGAGGCTGCTGGCCACCTGGCGTGCGCTGGCCTCGAGTGCGGGCTCGGCGGCGACGCGTTCGGCAAAGGCGATCGTGCGGTCAAGCGTGGCGCGCAGCCGATTCCGGAACGCCGCCGGAATCGCTGCGACTTCATCCAGCAATCTTGCAAGCGCGCCTTCGAGCGCCC
>JADGRR010000501.1 GCA_017880745.1 Burkholderiales bacterium | reverse complement strand
CCGTAGGCGAGCATCATCGCCTTGTGCGCGAGGATGTTCACCAGCCGCGGCACGCCGCCGGTAGCGCGGTGGATCGCACCCACCGCCGGGCTGCTGAATACCGTATCGCCGTTGTGACCTGCGACGTTCAGGCGGTGGGCCAGATAATGCATCAGTTCCTCGCGCGTGAGCGTGCCCAGATGATGCTGGAAGGTGATGCGCTGGCGCAGCTGCCGCACCGACTCGTGGGCGAGCTTCTGGTCTAGTTCGGGCTGGCCGAACAGGATCACCTGCGCGAGTTTTCTCTTTTCCGTTTCGAGATTGGTCAGCAAGCGCAATGTTTCCAGCGTTTCCAGCGGCATCGCCTGGGTTTCGTCGAGACAGATCACCACGCGTTTCCCGTCGCGCGCGAACTCCAGCAGCGCGCGGTTCAGCGCCTTGTGCAGGCGGTGCTGATCGAGATCGGCATCCACCTCGACGTGCAACTCGTCGCACAGCGCGAACAGCAGCGTGCGCGGCTCCAGGCTCGGATTCGGAATATAGGCGGTGACGCAACTGTCGGCCAGGGTCGCGAGCAGTTTGCGGCACAACAGCGTCTTGCCTGTGCCCACTTCGCCGGTGATCTTGATGAAGCCCTCGCCGTTGGCCACGGCGACCAGCAGCGTGTTCAGCCCTTCCTGGCTGCTGGCGCAGGCGAAGAAAAAGCTGGTGTCCGGGGTGATTCCGAAGGGCGGCTCGCGCAGGCCGAAATGATTGAGGTAAATCACTGTTTTCGGTCGGCCCGGCCGGTACGCTGGTCGGTGTTCATGCGCTGCATGCGACTCCGTGTGTCCTGTATGTCCTGTTCCCAGTTCTTGTCGCTGTCGATGATGGTGGGTTTGATCAGAATCACCAGTTCCCTCTTTATGGTATCGGTGGACGAATTGCGGAAGGCGCCGCCTATGAGCGGCGCATCGGCGAGACCGGGAATGCCGCTGCGGCCGTTGTTCAGTTCCACTTTCATCAAGCCACCCAGCACGACTATATTGCCGTCCTGCGTGCGCACCATCGTATCGGACTCGCTCACATTGATGGCGGCCACGTCGACGCTTTGAGACCCGACCCCGGTAAGATTAAACCCCACCGCCTTGGAGGCAACACTGGTCACCAGCGGATGAATATGCAGCGCAATATTTCCGTCACCGTCGATTTGAGGCGTCACATCGAGCGAGATACCTGAAAAAATATTGCTTATCTGCGGAGACACCGACGTCGGGATGACCACCCCCGCGGATGTCACCCCGGGAACCACGGTAATGCTCGTGACGAAAGGCTGGTCGGTACCGACTTTGAGCACCGCTTTCTGGTTGTTGAGCGTGGCCACCCTGGGACTGGACAGGACCTGCACCGATCCCTGCGACTCGAGAAACTGCAGCAAAGCGGCGAAATTGTCGGTCTGCACCGCCAATCCGAATACCCCTCCCGCGACGCCGGTGGTCCCCGAAACGACGCCGCCTAGCGTCGCGAGGCCTGCGCCGGCTCCCGGGTTGGCATTGAAAATGCTGCTGCTGCCGGCGACGCTGCCGGCAGTATTGCCGCTCAAGCGGCCGGTCGCCGCCAGACTGTTGGCTACACCACCACTCAGGCCGCTGGAAAAACCGCCGGCGATGCCACTGGTTGGAAACGCCGCCCAGTTGATTCCCGCTTGATAAGCCTGGTTCAATGTCACATCGATGATTTTCGCCTCGAGCATGACCTGCCGATTTACCGACAGCTGCATCGCCTTAAGCAGCGCCGCCACGCTGCGCAGTTCCTGCGGCATGGCGCGCACAACGACGACGCCGGATTGCGGGCTGATCACTATGCTGCGGCCTCCGCCCGCGCCGACGATGGTGCGAATTGCGTACTCGACTTCGGCCCAGAAATCGGTCGTCTGGACCGTGGACATGCGCGTGGCGTCGGCCTGCATGCCGCCGAGGGCCCCCACGGCGTTCGGTGTCAGGGAAGGCGGTCCCTGTCCGCCACCGGCCGCCACCTGTGCCGTTGTCGGACTACCCGTCACCGTCTGCTGTAGCGACGTTCCGATGGTTGCGGTGCCTGCTGTTGTCGCGGTCGCCGCAACAATTCCGCTGGAACCGGCGGTAACGCGCATGTCACTGCGGCCCTGGCGCGCGCCGATCAGATAATCAACCTGAAACACACGCGTCTGCATGCCGGCAGGCTGGATATAGACCCTGCTGCCGTCGATTTTGTACTCGTAGCCATAGATCTCGCGTATCGCTTCGAGCGCTTCGGACAGGCTGACGTCCTTGAGATTCACCGAGAGGGATCCGGACACCTCCGGGTGCACCAGCATGCTGTAGCGCGTGCCCGACACGATCGACAGGAACACTTCGCGCGCCGGAGCGTTGTTCACATTCAGATCGAAGCGCTCCTCGATCGGTTTTCCCTGTGCCTGAGGCAGTTCCATGCGCAGCGGCGGCAGCAGCGCCTGCTTCACCGCATCGGGCTCCCTGGGCTTCGCGCGCTGCGCGCCTTTGTCCAATTCGGCGATCATCTGGTCGCTGACCTGATTGGTGCGCACGGGCTCCTGAGCGCAGCCGGCCGCGATCAATGCGGTTACCATCAGCCCAGCAGCGGTGCGCGGAGTTCTCATGGACGTTTTACCATTTTCTCGGGTTTTCCCCCGGCGCCGGACGCGGCAGTAGTCTTACCCGTCGATGGGTACAACTGTAGCATTTCCAGCCCCTGATCGCTCTTCAAAGTCACGTCGGTCGCCGTGATTCGGACCAGCCTGGCCTTGCCGTAAGTCCCTCCCAAAGGCACATACTGGCCATTGATGATCGCGCCGTTGCGCGCGCTCGACAGCAGGATCGACTCCACGCGCGGGCGCGGTGCAGCGCCCTTCGTCGCGCCCGTAGCTCCATCTGCTGCCGCGGCCCGCATTAATTCGAGCGGCGGCCGCGTCGGATCGGTGAGCATCTGCGCAGCGCTTCCGGCCGAGAGCGCGAGCGCGACAACGGCCAAAACTCCCGGCGCCAGGATCAGACGGTCAGCCATGATTTCTCCAGGCTGAGCGTGTAGATGGTCAGCTTCAGCACGGACTGCGGATA
>JADGRR010000500.1 GCA_017880745.1 Burkholderiales bacterium | reverse complement strand
AAAAGTCGCAACTACCTTGTGCCGGGCCTGGTGGCCATCATCATGACCCTGATCGGCGCGCTGCTCACCGCGCTCGTCATGTCGCGCGAGTGGGAGCGCGGCACGATGGAAGCGCTGCTGGTGACCCCGGCGAGCATGAGCGAGATTCTGCTAGGCAAGCTGATCGCCTACTTCGTGCTCGGCACCGGCGGCATGCTGCTTTCCGTAGGCCTGGCGGTGTTCCTGTTCGCGGTGCCTTTGCGCGGCAGCTTCTGGCTGCTGTGGGTCTGCGCCTCGCTGTTCCTGCTCGCGGCGCTGGGCATGGGCCTGACGATCTCGACCATTGCCCGCAACCAGTTCGTCGCCGGACAGGTGGCGATCATTACCACCTTCCTGCCTGCCTTCCTTCTGTCCGGATTCCTTTTCGACATCGACAGCATGCCGGCCGTTGTACAGGCCATCACCCACGTCGTCGTCGCCCGCTATTTCGTTGCCATCGTGCAGACGCTGTTCCTAGCCGGCGACGTATGGGCCGTCGTGGTGCCCAATGCGCTGGCCATGCTGCTTATGGCGGCCATCTTCCTTGGCATTACCTGGGCGAAGTCCAGGAAACGTCTCGAATAGCTATGTGGCAACGCATTCGCGCCCTTCTGCGCAAGGAACTGGCCACGCTGCTCAGCGATCGCCGGGGTCGCCTCGTGCTGATCGTCCCGCCGCTGATCCAGTTGCTGGTATTCGGCTATGCCGCGACGTTCGACCTGAAGGACATTCCCTACGCCATTTACGATGAAGATCGCAGCGCCACCTCGCGCGACCTCGACGCAGGCTTTGCCGGCTCGGCGGCGTTTCACCGTGTCGCGGTACTCGACGCCGAGACCGAAATCGCATCCCTGGTCGATGCGCGCAAGGTGCTCGTCGTGATCCACCTCGGGCCGCACTTTAGCGCAGACCTGCTCTCGGGCCGCACGGCACCCTTGCAGGTCATCATCGATGGGCGCAATTCGAATACCGCCATGACCACGCTGAACTATGTGCGCAGCGTGGTGGACGCCTTCAACCGCAAATGGATTGCGGCCCACGGTCAGCAAGGCTCGCCGGCGCAGCTGGAGACGCGGGCCTGGTTCAATCCTAACTTGGAAAGCCGCTGGTTTTTCATCCCCGGCCTCATCGGCGTACTCACGCTGCTGGTGACCATGCTGGTCACCGCCATGACCGTCGCCCGTGAGCGCGAGCAGGGCACCTTCGACCAGTTGCTGGTGACACCGCTGCGGCCGGGCGAGATCTTGCTCGGCAAGGCGCTGCCCGGCTTCCTCATCGGCATCGTCGAGGCCACGGCGATCTTGCTCGTCACCACGCTCTGGTTCCGGGTGCCGCTGCTGGGCAGCCTGCTGGCCCTGTATTGCGGCTTGGCGCTGTTTCTGCTGTCCGCGGTCGGCGCCGGCCTGCTCATTTCTGCGCTGGCGGTGACCCAGCAACAGGGCCTGCTCGGCGCTTTCCTCTTCATGGTACCCGCGGTGATTCTGTCCGGCTTCGCCACGCCGATCGCCAACATGCCCCTGGCGGTGCAGACCCTCACCTATGCCGATCCGCTGCGCTATTTCCTCGTCATTCTGCGTAAGATATTTCTGGAAGGCGCCGGCTTCGATGTACTGATTCCCCAGCTCTGGCCCATGGCGGTGATCGGTATCATAAGTATGGCGCTGGCAAGCTGGCTGTTCCGGCACCGCATGTATTGAGAAAGCGGGACAACCCCAGAATCCCGCGCCAGCGTAGGGGCAGCAGCAGCGCTGCGGGAACGACCACCGCCGTGACCGGAAAGGCGGCGCTGACGGTTCCAACCAGCGCCAGGGTCAGGCAGACGAGCAGAACGCCGGGTTCGACGCGGATGCCCGCCGGACGCTGCTAGCG
Source organism: Burkholderiales bacterium (assembly GCA_017880745.1). GTDB lineage: Bacteria > Pseudomonadota > Gammaproteobacteria > Burkholderiales > SG8-39 > 2-12-FULL-64-23. The sequence goes on along the minus strand of JADGRR010000500.1, from coordinate 1,191 downwards.
GCCTTTTTCCGGGAAGGGCAGGGGCTTGTCCGCAGGCGGTGTTTCTTCCCCTAGGCTCAGCAGCATCGCCACGGTGACATAGGTGCCGCTGACTGCGACCAGATCGACCAGTTGCTGTTCCCCCAGGATAGCCTTGGCTTTGTGGAACAGCTCGTCGCTGATCGCGTGTTTGGCGGCCATGGTCATGCACACATCGTAGACGAGCTCCTCGTCGGCTTGCATCTCGCGCGGACGGATGTTCGCCTTGAGGTCATCCGCCACCGAAGCCGGCAGTCCGGCCTTCAAGGCGAGCGGGTAGTGCGCGTACCACTCGACCTGCGACGTCCACAGCCGCCCCTGGATCAGGATGGCGAATTCGTTCAGACGCGTCGGCAGGGACGAGTTGAAGCGCAGGTAATCGAGCAGGTGTTTCATGCGCTCGGCGAATACCGGGCTGCGCAGCATGACGTTATACGGCCCGGCGATGCCGACGCTGGATATCTTGAGTATTTCCTCAGCCAGCGGACGCGCTTGCGGGTCCAGCGTTTCCAGAGTGAGCTGGGGAAAGCGCTTGGGCTTCGGTGCGCCCTGCGCCTGCGCCGGCTCGGGCACGATCGCCAAGCCGAGGGCCGCGCCAAGGCGCAAAAGGGAAACGATGACATTTATGATGCTGCGCTGCGTGACCATTTGGCGTCTCTCCTGTCATTGATTGCCGGCGTGCCCGGATGGATCTGCGCCTATGCGCTCCCAGGCGCGCTCGATGCGCTTCTCCCGCGCCGAGCTCGCGACCGAGAGCAGCGCGCGGTCGCGCCTCCAGCGCTCGCTCGCCGGATCGTTGCCCGTCGATTCCCAGCAAGCGTCGGCTTCGCCCACCAGCGCCGCGCCGATCGCGAGCGCACCGGCAAGCGCGATATGCGTCGCGGGCGAGGACGCATCCTCGTGCGCGATGGCGCTGAGCGCGTACAGCGCCGCAAGCGCCCGTTCTGGCCAGGCGCGCGGCCAGGTGAGGCGCCGCGCCTCGCGCAGCAGATAGGCGAGGATCGCGGCATGGACATGCAAGTCCTCCACGGTGCGAAACGGCTTCACGTAACGCGTGTAGCCGTCGCCCTCGAGCAAATCCTGTTCTGCAACGAGCACGCGCTCGAAATGCACTTCGGCGTGCGCGACTTCGGGGATGAAGCGTATTTCCGACATCGGGCGCAAAGACACGCC
>JADGRR010000058.1 GCA_017880745.1 Burkholderiales bacterium | reverse complement strand
TGAAATTCTCGACGGCGGTGAAGCTGCCGAAAGTGCGGGATACGGTGCGCAGCACCAGCTTGCTCATGCGCGCTGCCTCCGTGCGAATAGCTCAATGCTCAGACCGCGCTGTCGGCGTCCTGCCGCCATCGCCCGGTTCGCATCCCCGCTTCGCGGGGCCCCTGCTCCTAGGCTCATTTGCGCCGCCTCCGTTCCGTTGTCGCAGTTCGAGCGTAGCCACTGTCGGCGGCCGGCGGCAATCGCGGCCGGTCGCATCCCCTGAAGGGGCCCCTGCTCCCTGCTCATGCCGCGGTCCTCCTGAGCATGAAGTCGCGGCCCATGAGGCGAAATCCGATCAGGATGAAGGCGACGGTAATGATCACCAGGATCAGCCCGATCGCAGCCAGCATTTCGAAGTTGCCCTCGTCGCTCTTGTCGAACAGCAGCACGGACAGCACCTGGGTATTGATCGACGACAGGAAGATGGCAGAACTCAGCTCGCGCGTGCCGGGAATGAAAACCAGAATGAACGCGCCGGCCAGGCTGCGCTTGAGCAATGGCGCCACCACCCGTTGGATGGCGGTGAAGCGCGTGCCGCCCAGGATGCGCACTGCGTCCTCCAATTCGGGATTGATGCTGCGGATGGCCGCATTGGTGTTCGCATAGGCGATCGGCAGAAAGCGCGTGGCAAAGGCCAGGATCAAAATCCACGCGGTTCCATACAGCAGCAGCGGTGGTCGCGTGTACGCGGCGTAGAAACCGATGGCGAGCACGATGCCCGGAATCACGAATGGCGCCATGGTGAGGAACGACAGCACGTTGCCGAGATTCTTCCCGACGAGCTGCCGGTTTACGATGTAGGCCACGCACAGCGCCAGCGCGACGGCGATGAGCGCGGCGGAGCCCGCGTACACGAACGTGTTGATTGTGGCGTTGCGCGTCAGCGTGTTCTCGAACAGCGTGAAGTAGAGGTTGTCGAGCGTCAGGTTATCCAGCGAGAACCCGCGCCCCCACGCCTTGGCCAGTGCGGCCTGGCAGATCACCACCATGGGCATGAAGAAGGACAGCGTACAGACGAACAGACAATATCCGAGCATCGGCCACTTCCAGCCGCCGAGCTTGATCGGCCGCCGTTCCCCGCCTTTACCGGTGAGCGAGACGTAACCTTTGCGGTGGGTGATGCGGCGCTGCAGCCAGAACAGGAAGATGGTGATGCACAAGAGCGGCATCGCGTAGGCCGAGGCCACGCCCACCTTGGGCGGATACTCGAAGAACTGCCACAACTGGGTGGTGACCACGTGAAAGCGCCCCGGCAGAGCCAGCAATGCGGGGGAACCGAACAACGCAATGGCCTCCAGGAACACGAGGATGAGGGCCGCCAGGATGGCGGGCAGCACCAGCGGCAGCGTGATCGACAGGGTGGTGCGCAGGTTGCCGCAACCGAGGATGTTCGCCGCATCCTCCATTTCCGAGGAAACCAGATCGAGCGCCGACTTCGTAAACACGAACACGTAGGGGAAACTGTAGCAGGCGGTGACGAGCACCAGCCCGGTCATGGAGTAGATGTTGAACGGCCCCTTATCCACGCTGGTCAAGACGATGAACAGCCGGTTCAGCCATCCGGCATTGGGGCCGGCGAGCAGCATCCAGCCGACTGCGCCCAGATAAGGCGGAATGATGAACGTGCCCAGGATGGATACCCAGATGAGGCCCTTGCCGGGCATGTCCGTGCGCGACACCGCCCACGCCAGCGGCACGCCGAACAGCAGGCACAGGCTCGCGGAGGAAACACCCAGGATCAGGGATTTCGCCAGCGCGTCCAGATATCGCGACCGGCTGTAGGCCGCCGCGTAGTTGGCCAGGGTGAAGGCCCCCGTGTCCGGCTGCTGGAAGCTGACCACCAGCAGGCGCAGCAGCGGGTTCACGACCAGGAACAACAGCAGCGCGATGGCGAGAAACCACACCCAGGACAATTTGTCCAGGTGCAGCCACCATTGGCCAAACGCGGATGGCGCGGCCGATGGCGCAACTGCGGCCGCGCGCCGTGCGATGCCCTCGTTCACCGGCTACACGCCGAAGGTATCGCGGAACTTCTCCTTCACCTCCGGAATGCCCTTGGTGATCTCCTCCTCCGTGGGCCGAATGACCTTGATTTCCTCCAAAGGCTTGGCACCGACTGCCGGCTTGATTCCCTTGATCACCGACAGCGAATGGTTCTTGACCTGGACTTCAGCCGCTTCCTTGTCGAGCAGGAACTCCACGAACAGCTTGGCGGCATTCGGCGCCGGAGCGCTCTTCGGAATGCCGGTGGGCGAAACCATCAGCAGGGTGCCATCCGTGGGATAGATGACGCTCAGGGGATTTCCCTTGTCGCGGGAGAGCAGGGTCGTCGCCTCCGGACCGGCGGCCACCCATCGCTCCTTGGAGTTCAGCATGGTCACGGTGTCGTTGATCGAGCGCCCGATCTGAGGTTTGTTCTTTTCCAGCTTCTCGAAGTAGTCCCAGCCGTACAGCTTGCGCATCAGCACCGTCCAGGTTCCGACATAGCCGCTGAAGGCGGGATGGCCGATCGAAACCTTGTCCTTCCATTTCGGATCCAGCAGGTCGGTCCACTTTTTCGGGGCGTCTTTCTCGGAAACCAGGCTGTTGTTGTAGGCGATCACCACCAGGGCGGCGGCGGTGACCCAGTAGTCATTGTCCTTGTCGTTGTACTGCTTGAGGGAATCCACCATCCTGGCAAGATTGTGCGGCTGGTAGGTCATCAGGAGTCCGCGCTTCTTCAGGTCCGGATAGTGGCTCACGTCGGTGCTGCTGAACACGGAGGCCACCGCGAGCTTGGCCTGCAGGTCCTGCTGGAAGCGCTGGAAGGCGACCTGCGCCGTGGTGCGCACGAAGTTGCACTTCACACCGGGGTACTTCTTGTCGAACGCCATGCACAGGTCGGCAATGGTCTCGGTGTCGTAGTGGGCGGTGTAGACGGTAAATTGTTTCTCCTTCTTCGCCGCCTCGTACAATTGCTGCTCCCACGCGGGCATCTGCGCGCGCGCCGGGGCGGCGGCGATGGTCAGCGCGGCGCTCAGCAGCGCCAGAAAACCGCGAATCGTATTGGGGCTCATGGAACCTCCTCTGGTGGATGGTAATTCGCTTATGGTGTTTTACTTGGCATGCCCACAATTTACCTTGCTGGCCCGCGCGGGTGCGAATCTCGCACCCGCGCAGGAGTTCAGCGACCCTTGAAAATCGGCTGGCGCTTGGCCATGAAGGCGGTGCGCCCTTCGACATAATCCTCGCTCGCGAAACAGCGGTCGACGACCTGCTGGCACAGCGCCGTGTCACGCGCGGACTCATCCTTCGCCATTTCGCCGACGATACTCTTGATCGACGCCACCGTGAGCGGCGCGTTCGCGGCGATGGCCCGCGCGTAGTCCCGCACGTAGGCTTCCAGCTGTCCGTCCGGCACGATGCGATTGATCAGCCCCATTGCCACCGCCTCCTGGGCCGTGAACTGGCGCGCGGTGAAGAAGATTTCCTTGGCGAAGGCCGGACCCACCACGTCCATCAGCTTGCGCACGCCCTTGGCCTCATAGCCCAACCCCAGCTTGGCCGCCGGCACGCCGAACTTCGCGCCCTCCGCGGCGATGCGCATGTCGCATGATAATGCAACCGAGACACCGCCGCCGATGCAATAGCCGCGGATCATGGCGATGGTGGGCTTGCCCACGCGCATCAGCTCCTCGTTCGCCTTCCCGGATGCCTGGTTGTAGCTCCTGGTCGTCTCCGGGGAGGAGCGCTTCTCCTGGAACTCCGAGATATCCGCGCCGGAAACGAACGCTTTGTCCCCGGCGCCTTTAAGTACGATCACGCGGGTGGCGTCGTCTTTCGCGTAATCGCGCACGATATCGGACAGCGCTTCCCACATGGCCATGGAGACGGCGTTGCGGCGCTCCGGATTGTTGAACGTGATCCAGCCGATCGGGCCGTCCTTCTCGGCGATCATCTTGTCGGTTTTGGAGATCGTCATCGGGATTCCTCCGAGCAATAAGCAATGGCGAGCGTGGCGCGTCGGGCGCGGACGAGTCGCAGCGTGACAAATCATACACTCGATTAACCGAGTCAAATCGCCCGATCGGCGCCCCAAACTGCATCAATCGAGCCCGCGTATCGGTACTTACCCCCACTAGATTCCGGGCAATTACGGATAGAGTATGATAATAATTAGACGCAATATTCACTGGGTGGCGCGGCTTCCTAGAAGGGTGTTGAAGAAGGGGGGGCACGCCCCCCTTTTATATTCCCCATTTCAGAGGCTGCCGAAATTCGCTTCCGCCTGAGATGGTCTTGGCTACACGCATTTTTTACCGCCCGGGGAAACGAATTTCAACAGTCTGCCAGGCGTTGGAGGAGAGCGCGGCGTTGCTTTCAACAGAAAACCAGCTTGTCAACGAGCCAGCTTCCGCGCCTCGCGTAACCTTCGACCAAGTGACTCTTCGCGAAGCCGAGAACGCGTGCGGTCACGCGGTTAAACGGTCGGCCCCGGAGAGTCACTTGAAGGCAAGCAATGGTCCAGGCATCTCGGCTGCCTCGCTATGCGCACTTTTGCTTGTTGCGCTGCCGGCGCGCGCGCTTGAGCCCATCGACACAGACGGCCCCGATTTTATTGAATCCTCGGAAGTCGTCCCCACAGGCCACTACCAGTACGAAGTCGATATGACCTCGGTGCGTGACCGCCGCTCCGCTCCGGCCACCACAACGATTTCCACGCCGACGCTTCTCAAATATGGCGCCGCTGACAACATCGAGGTTCGCCTCGCTCCGGAGGGTTACGCTCGGCGGGACGGAACATCCGGCTTTGGCGATACCGCCTTCGGCGTCAAGTGGCATTCACAGGACAGAGATGCGCTTCAAGGCATGCCGGCGGTGTCCTGGATAATGCACGTCGATACACCGTCGGGCTCACGTCAATTCAGAGGAAATGGCACCCGGCCTTCGCTACGCTCGGTTGTTACCTGGGACTTGCCGCACGACGTGGCATTGGGACTAATGCCTGGAATCAAATACGACACTCGCGAGGATGCACACCGGTTCACTTCCGCGATATTCGGGGCGGTTCTGAACAAGCGGCTCAATGAGCAGCTGCGCACTTTCGTTGAGCTGTCTGCTCCCCAGATTGCGCATGCCAGAGATGGAGGCGTGCTCGCCAGTTGGAATCTCGGTGCCGCATACTTGGTCAACGATAATCTTCAGCTCGGCGTCCGGTCGGGTGTCGCGGCCAACCGGAATACGCCAAACAACTATGTGCTATTTGAATTGGCGCAGCGATTCTAGGAGTGTTGCCGGACACCGATGACAAGCGAAATGGCTATCGCTTTGGCGTTCGTCTCTTCGGCGTTTTCTCGCGCATCTGTTCCAAGCGGGCGAGGATTTCTCTCTTGCCCAGGCGCCGGATAGTCGCGAGGGCGGACAACTGCGCTTTGCGGGGGCGTGAGGCGCCTGATCAGGCCTATCGGCGCGCTCGGGCTGGAGCCGGTGCCGGCGCTGCGCGCGCTTTTGCAGCAGCGGCGACCGGAGATTACAAGACGCCAGTTTGCCGAAAAGTTCTGCGCGGGTAAGCCGGGCTCCATTCATTTTGTTTGTCTTCTATGTGCGCCACCGCACAGACCAATCGTATGCGAAGGCCGAAAATGCACGCTCCTCCCCCCGCCAACAATTTCTCCTCCTTTATCGATTGGCGGGTTCCGGCCCCTGGTTATGTTCGTTTCCGGGGGCTGTTTTTTTTGAGTAGCACCCGAGCGCATGATTTGTTCCTCTATACGTGCGTTAACGCACAGCGCAATCTGGAGGCAGGGCTATAATACGCCCAGCGATAGATGACCTTCAGCGGCCGCAAATCTCCGCTGTCGCGCGATATTTGATCGGGATCGGTTTCAATGCGAAAAATATTGATTATGGCTTTTGCTGCGTGTATCGGACTGGCCGGCGCGGCACCGCCGGCGGGTGCTGGGCTGTTATCGGCGACGGGAACGGTCATTGCGATACTGGCCGATGACCTGTTCGTGGGTGAGGCGGAAGGTCATCTCAGCGGGGCGGGAACTCTCGCCATTCATTCGCAAAAGAATCCTGGTCTCACATGCCTCGGACAGTTCACCTCCAGTGCCGCATTGGGTGGATCGGGACAGATGCTTTGCAGTGACGGCACCACCGCGACATTTCATTTTCAGCGTTTGAGCGTGCTTCGCGGCTACGGTGTCGGCAGTTTCAGCCGGGGCGCGATGAGTTTCGCGTACGGACTCACCGCTGACGAAGCCGGGCCCTACCTGAAGCTGCCCGAGGGCAAGAAGCTCAAGTCCAACGGAACAGAGTTGAACCTGGTCGACCTATAGGAAGGACCAAGCTGCCGTTGCAATATTGCACCAACGTGCAGTCCATGTCAGTCTGCATTCCGCGCCCCAAGTGTCTGATCTGACCGGATCTGAAACTTTGGGTGTGCGAATTCCGCGCCAGCGTTGGCACTCGACAGAGGCGCAGATTCATCCGCTTTCGCGCCGAGATCAACAACCACCGATCCCGTCAGGCGCTTGACCGTACGCATTGTGGCGCCGGCCTCGGCATCCGCTCCAGGCCGGGAAATGCGCATCGACCCAGGATTGCAGGCCGACCCGTTGCAGAGGCGACCCGCGGCGCGCGATCGTGCGCCGTGAAACATTGGCGCGCGCAATGCGCGCTTGCGCACGGAACGTCACCGCGCCTAAAGCAAACCACCGCACAGAAGTGAATAATCAAAATGTTGCAGGTGAGATGTCGCTGCTCGTCTTGCATCGTGTCTTGCATTTCGCATGGTACAGGGTCCATTTTGAAAGTAGGGAAACTAGGTGTTGTCCGACGCAATGGATGCACTTATACTTCGGCTCCTGATCGCTATCACAAATCCCAGCAACGCGTCGGTGCGGCAAGCCTTGAATTCCGCACCGGCAGACTGGCAAGTTCGCAGTCCGGCGCCCGCGATATGCACGCAGCCCGCAAACCTGCTGTTCGAGGTTAGGCGCCTAGGCGGCCTGCACCACCACGATCGCCGATTCATTCCCTGGTAACAGATGCCGGCGAAATTGAAATCGAGGAACCCCATTGTTCAAACTCTCCCCCGGAAACAAGATCCCTTTCGCCCTGAAATCGCGCTTGATCCTGTTGGCGGCACTGGCGCTGTGCAGCGGATTCGCGCAAGCCGACATCTACCGCAGCCTCGACCCAAACACCCCGACGAAATATTCCAATATGCTGCCGGCCGAGGGCCGCTGGGAACTCTATCTCAAGGAGAAGCCCGCCCCGATCCGGGAAGAGCCGACATATGACTTTCGCCGGTTTGCAGTGGACAGCCACTCGCGTTATGCCAGCCAAATCCAGGCAGCGGCGATGGCCAACAATGTCGAAGCCGCGCTGATCCGCGCGGTGATCTCGGTGGAATCAGGCTACAACCCGTCCGCAGTATCCAAGGCAGGCGCCGTCGGCTTGATGCAACTGATGCCCGAGACCGCAAGACGCTACAACGTGACGGATCGGCACGATCCCGAACAGAATATCCACGGGGGCGCGGAATACCTGCGCGATCTGCTGCGCATGTTCAACCACGATCTGCATCTCACAATCGCCGCGTACAACGCAGGCGAGCAGGCGGTCATGAAATACGGCAACCGCGTCCCGCCCTACCGCGAGACCCTTGAATACGTGCCGAAGGTGATGAAGTTCTACCAGCAGTACAGCGCCGGCTACGCTTCGGTGGGGAAATCAGGCTATAAGCGCCTTTCCACGGCAGTGCGGAAGAAAGGCACTCAAACCAGGATTTCCCGGACGTATATGGTCAATCCGGCCTAGCCGGGTGTTCCCGGCTCTCACTCAAGCTGCGTTCGGGGAGGCGACCACTATGAGCAAGCGAGGTCGAAGGCGTCCTGGAAAGACATGAGCCGCAAATACCTACATCGCTTAGCGACCCCGGGAGAGCTTTCGCCACGGGTGGCCCTAGTTGCCAGCATTCTTGCGATGGTAGTAGTGCTCGCTTTCGATCTGTTGTTGCCCGCCGACATTCGTCTGCACGTGCTCTATATTTTCCCGTTGGCGGTGATTGCGTTGCATTGTGAGCGGACGCGCGTGGTTCTTGGGGGATTTGCCCTGTCGGTTGCGTTCCAACTGTGGAACTTTGTCAATCATCGCATTCCCGATGGTCCCTTTGTCACGGACGCGCTCATCGCCTTCGCGTCGTCCGTGCTGACTATTGTTCTGGCCAGAGCGGTGCGGGACAACTATTTGGCGACCGCGAATCTGGCGATCCATGATTCGCTGACGGGGCTGCGCAACCGTCGAAGTTTCGAGTCCATCGCCGAGATGGAGATTGCGAGACAGAAACGCTATGGAGGTGTTTTTTCATTGGCGGTTCTCGATCTAGACAACTTCAAGGATTTGAACGATTCCGGAGGGCATCACGTAGGCGATGAGGCATTGCGGCTACTTGCAGACGTTCTGCGCGAGCACACGCGAAAGTCCGATTCGATTGCTCGGCTTGGCGGAGACGAGTTCGCAATCCTGATGCCAAACACTCGGGAGGAGGATTGCAATTCGTTATGTGATCAAGTCTCCGGAAATATTGCAAAGAGAATGGCCGATGCCGGTTTTGCAATCACTGCGAGCATCGGATCCACGACGTTCGAGCGGGCACCAGAATCGACGTCCGACGCATTGCAACAGGCAGACAAGGCTATGTACGCGGCCAAAGCGGAAAGAAAAAGCCGCCGCTAAGTCTGTGACTGTCCAGTATACGAAATGGCAGAAAGCGCCCCGGACGGAACGGCTTTCGGAAAGCGGGCCGTCGACGTCGGGTTGTGCGGCGGACCACCATGACGGTGAACAAGGTGCGGCGCCAGCCGACCGTTCGCGCCAACATGAGCTAATGCCGCAGCTGTCCTTGCACGACGACGGCCGGACCATCCTTCCCATGCCGCCAGCAACCAGCCGCCAAACAAGAACCCTGCAGGCGCCTGTGGGGAAAATACTCGACCGTCCCCTTCCGACCGGTACCCATGGGCACGACGACGGTTGCCCAGCTTACTTGGCGTCGGCGAGTTGCTTGAGCGTGAAAGTGTAGCTCGTCTTGTCGAGCGGCTTGTGGCAGGCGAGGCACTCGGCCTGGTTCACGCCGGGCCGGTGCTGCTTATCGGTCGTGAATACGGCGTAGTTCCAGTCGCCGTTGCGCAACATCTCGGGAATGTCCCTGCCCCAGCCCGCTCCGCGCGCCATCGCAGTGTACAAGATGAGCTTCTCCGCCACATAGAAGCCATCGCCGCCCATCACCGGTTTATTCTCGGCGTCGAGCTTCGCCGCGTACACCTCGGCAAACAGCACCGAGTCTTCCGGCAGCGGCTTGCCCGCCTTCGCCGACGTCACCGCGGCCTTGTTGGCGTAGTAGTAGCGCACCTGCTTGGTCGCAGGAAAGTTGATCGTGTGGTACTTCGTGAACGTGTCCTTGTAGCCTTCGGGGAAGGTCACGCTGGTCTTCACCACGTTCGGCAGGAGCGCCGACTTGGCGCCCGTCGCGGCGCCGGTCTGCGCGGCGAAGTACGCCGCGACATTGGCCATGTCCTCAGCGCTGAGCTGGGCCGCAATTGCATTCATGATCGCGTTCTTGCGCGTGCCATCCTTGAGCGCCTTTAACTGCGCCTCGATGTACCCCGGTCGCTGCGCCGCAAGGTTGGGGATGGCATCGCTCACGCTCACCCCGGCTGCGCCGTGGCAGGCGGCGCACACGGTGGCGACCTTGGCTTTGCCGGCCTCGACATCCGCGGCTTGCGCGACCGGCGCGATGGCCAGAACGATGGACAATCCAAGCACGATTTTCATGGGCTTCTCCTTTAGTAGATGGCGTGGACGGCGTAGGGTGTCTTCCGCGAGGAGGTGAACACTATCCGAAGCAGGATTATTCCAGCCCTGCTATTCTCCGTGCGGAGCCTGGCTGACGAGGCCATAGGGGCAGTCAAGAGCTTCGGAACCGTATGCGCTTGACTGCCTCCGCCGGACTCAGAGATATTTTCGGAGCTTTCGTTGAATTTCCGATCCTTAACTGACTCGTTTGATGGCGAAGACCAGAGGTTTACGGATTCGCAGCATTGAAGCGCCCAACAAGGCTGCAGAAGAGCTTGTTTTCGCGATTGCGCTGTCTTTCTGATCAATAGCTTGCGAGCGTGAATTTCAGGAAATCAGGTTTCTTCTACAGCCTCGACGTTCGACATGAACAGCGGACCACGACTTGCCGCGGGATGTCCGCTCCACGGAGCAGGTACGAGCGCTGGTCAGGAATACGCCATCGTTCACAGGTACGGCATTGGCATCACAAGATTACGCACAATTCCCCATGTTCTCCGGACGGGCTAATAATCTATATTGGCGGAGTGAATCGTAAAGGAATTTACGCATGAAATATCAAGTAATTGCGCTCTGGCTCGTCTGCAGTGTTGCGCGTGCTGCCGGACCGCTGGTTGGGTTGGAGTTCGAGTCAGAAAGAAATAACAACAGCGGCATAACGAATCATGCCGTAGATATAGTCCCGGGCTGGGAGTTCTCTGAGGACAGCCTTATAAATCGCGTTGAACTATTGATCGACAGAAACCGAGACACCAGAGCCGATGCCGACGGGGAACTTGCCAAGGAAAATAAGCTCTTCGTTCGTATCCGCCACGATGGTGACTTTACCGACACACTTGGCTACTACATCCGCGGTGGCGTAGGTAGGAGTTTCAATAATCAGCGCAACTTCAATTTCGCCTATGTCGAGCCCGGCATCGAATACAAGCTCGCTCAAAGATGGGCGTGGACGGTGGCATTCCGCGAAACAAACTCCATTGACAGCGTAGTCGACCAAATGAATACCGGCGAAGTGTCTGCGAACCGCTAAATCGACAGCCGGAGGCAACAGCCAGCGCCTGTTCGTTTGATTGGCCA
>JADGRR010000499.1 GCA_017880745.1 Burkholderiales bacterium | reverse complement strand
CGGGCGTCGGCGACGACGCAGCCGAGCGCATTGGTGATTCCGGGTCGCACCGGGATCAGCAGCTTCGGGATAGCGAGCTCGCGCGCGAGCGCCGCCGCATGCAGGGGACCCGCGCCGCCGAAAGGGAACAGCACGAAGTCGCGCGGATCGTGGCCGCGCGCGAGCGACACCATGCGGATCGCGCCCGCCATCTTGTCGTTGGCGATGCGCAGTATCGCCGCCGCGGCTGCGGTCGCATCCAGCGCCAGCGGCTTGCCGATTTTCTCCAGGATGATCGCGCGCACCGTTGCGAGCGGCACCGGCCGGTCCACGGCGAGCAGCTTCTCCGGATTGAGCCGACCGAGGATCAGGTTGGCATCGGTGATAGTCGGATCGGTGCCGCCGCGGCCGTAGCAGATCGGGCCGGGCGCGGCGCCGGCCGATTCCGGGCCGACCTGCAGCATGCCGGCCTGGTTGATGAAGGCGATCGACCCGCCGCCGGCGCCGATGGTGTGCACGTCCACCATGGGCACGTGGATCGGCATGGCGTATTCCAGCTCCAGCTCCGAGGACACGGTGGGCACGCCTTCCTGGATCAGCGCCACGTCGGTGGAGGTCCCGCCCATGTCGTAGGTAACCACGTCCTTGTAGCCGGCGGCGGAGGCCGTGTAGGCCGCGGCCATCACGCCCGACGCGGGACCGGACATCACCGTGTTCACCGCGTGCTCGGAGACGATGGCCGAGGACACTGTCCCGCCGTTGCCCTGCATCACCAGCAGGTCGTTGCGGAACCCCTTTGCGCGCAGTTCGCTGCGCAGGCGTTCGATGTAGCGCGCGAGTATGGGCTGCACGGCGGCATTGACGCAGGCGGTGGTGCCGCGCTCGTATTCACGGTATTCGGACAGGATCAAATGCCCGGCGGTGAGATAGGCGTTGGGCCACAGGCCGCGCGCGATGTCCAGCGCGCGGCTCTCGTGCGCCGGATTGATGTAGCTGTGCAGGAAATGGATCACCAGCGCTTCGCAGCCTTTGGCGATCAGTTCCTGCACCGCGGTCTTAACGGCGTCGTCGTCCAGCGCAGTCACCACCTCGCCCTCCGCGTCCATGCGCTCGGGCACTTCGAGGCGCAGTTCGCGCGGCACCAGCGGCTCGAACGAGCCGGTGAGCCCGTAAGGCTTGGGGCGCGTGCGCCGGCCGAGCTCGAGCGAATCGCGGAAACCTTTGGTGGTGATCAGGCCGACCTTGGCCACCTTGCGCTCGAGGATGGCGTTGGTCGTGGTGGTTGTGCCGTGGACGATCACCTGCAAGTCGGCGAGGATCGCGCCCGCGGCTTCGAGCGCCGCGACCACGCCGTAGGCCTGGTTGTGCATGGTCGTCGGCACCTTCGCCAGGCGCACCGTCGCGTCATCGGCGTTGAGCATGATCAGATCGGTAAACGTGCCGCCGACATCGATGCCTACGACCCAGCTTGATTTGCGCGCATTCATGTGTCAGATAGAAAGGTAGGCGGCGCGCATGTTGTCGTCGGCTGCAAGCTCGGCCATTGTGCCCTGATAGCGGATATGGCCTTTTTCGATGATATAGGCGCGATCGGCGACCAGGTTGGCGAAATGCAGATTCTGCTCCGACAGCAGCACGCACAGCCCTTCCTGCTTCAGTTCCAGAATGGTTCTGGCCATCTGCTCGACGATCACCGGCGCCAGGCCTTCGGAGGGCTCGTCCAGCAGGATGGCCGAGGGATTGCCCATCAGCGTGCGGGCGATGGTCAGCATCTGCTGCTCGCCGCCCGACATGCTCGCGCCGGGCCGGTCGCGCATGCCGGCCAGATTGGGGAACAACTGGAACAGCTTTTCCGGCGTCCACTGCGGCGCGCCGGCGCGCGGCGCCTGTCTGCCGACCTCGAGGTTTTCCATCACGCTGAGATCGGTGAATATGCGCCGCTCCTCCGGCACGTAGCCCAGGCCGAGGCGGGCGATCTGATAGGGCTCGAACTGCTCGATGCGCCGGCCGCCGAAGCTGATTTCTCCCGAAAGCGCGCGCACCAGGCCGATGAGGGTCTTCAGCGTGGTGGATTTGCCCGCGCCGTTGCGGCCGAGAAGCACCACCACTTCGCCGCGCTTCGCCGACAGGCTGAGGTCGTAGAGGATATGCGCCCGGCCGTAGGCGCTGTTGACGCGGCTCACCTCAAGCATGGGCTGCTCCAAAGCCGAATTTGGAAAAAGGGGCAGGCGGGAAAGGAAGGGTCCCGCCCCTTCCTTGGCCCCCTTTTAAATCCCCCAGATCGGGGGCTGTTGCGGGAGGTGCCGTGCGGCGGCCGATGAGAAAAGGGTTCATGCGTGATTCTGCGCAACAGCCCCATAGAGACTTCCCGAACCGAGATAGACCTCCTGCACTTCGCGGTTCGCGCGCACTTCGGCCGGCTTGCCTTCGGCGATGATCCTGCCGCGGTTCAGGACGATAATGCGGTCGGCGTGGGCGAATACCACGTCCATGTCGTGCTCGGTGAACAGCACCGCGATGTCGGCTGCGCGCGCGAGATCGGCGGTGAGTTGCATCAGGGCCACGCGCTCCTGCGGCGCCATGCCCGCGGTGGGCTCGTCCATCAGCAGCAGGCGCGGCTGGTTGGCGAGAGCGATCGCGAGTTCCACGCGCTTCAAGTCGCCGTAGGCGAGCACGGCACAGGGACGTGCGGCCTGCTCGGCAATGCCCACGCGCGCGAGGAGTTTCATCGCCTCGTCCACGTACAGCCGCTCGGCCAGCGCAACGAGCGAGTTGAGCCTGCCGTGAAAATTGAGCAGGGCGGTCTGCACGTTTTCGCGCACCGTCATGGAGGCGAAGGTGGCGGTGATCTGGAACGTGCGCCCCACGCCCAGGCGCCAGATCTGGCGCGGCTTGAGGCCGATCAGGCTGACGCCGGCAAACTCGGCGCTGCCGCTGTCGGCTGCGATCTGGCCATTGAGCAGGTTGAAGCAGGTGGTCTTGCCCGCGCCGTTGGGGCCGATCAGCGCCAGCATCTCGCCCGAGGCAAGGCTGAAGCTCACGTCGCACACGGCCTGCACGCCGCCGTAGGCCTTGGATAGGTGAGAGACGCGCAGCACAGCCGCCTCCG